>NZ_JBNCAB010000017.1:0-103826 GCF_049805555.1 Burkholderia sp. DN3021
GCGCGGCCGGCTGGCCGCCGGCGGCCGGCGCCGGCGCATCGGCGAGCCGGCCGGTCAGCTGGGCCGGGTCGTCGGCGAATCGTTCCAGCAACGCGCGGATGGTGTCCAGCATCTGCCGGACCACCTCGGGGGCGACGCGGTGCGCATCGTGCGCGATCTGGAAGCTGACGCGCGTATCCGGGTGTACGGTCAGGGTCAGCGGGTAATGCGCTTCCGCGAAGGCGCGGGTGTCGAGGATCTCGATGTCGTCGGGCCCGAGATCGGGGGCGGCGGCAACCGGGAAGTTCTCGAACACCAGCAGGCTGTCGAACAGGCTGTCGCGGGCGGGCAGTTCGCTCCACGACTGGATATCGACCAGCGAGCTGTACGAATGCGGCTCCATCGCCGTCTGGGCTGCGTGAACCGTCGCCAGCCATTCGATGAAGGGGCGTTCCGGCGCGATGCGCAAGCGAAACGGCAGCGTGTTGATGAACAGGCCCACGATCGACTCGACGCCGTCGAGCTGCGGCGGGCGACCGGACACGGTGACGCCGAAGACGACGTCGTCCGTCCCGGCGTGGCGCCGCAGCACCAACGCCCAGACCGCGCGGATCAGGACGTTGAGGGTGAGGCGATGGGTTCGCATGAGCGCTTGCAGCCGAGCGGTCAGGGCCTCGTCCAGCAGGAATTGCTGGGTCCTGCGTTTGTCGTGCCGTGCGGCATCGCCGGAGATCTGCCCGGCCGGATGGGCTGCGATCGGCGTGGCGGCATGAAACCCGGCCAGTTCGGCGCGCCACCAGGTTTCGTCGGCCGAACGAGGATGGCGCGCGAGCCAGTCGATGTACCTGCGGTATCCCGGCGCCGACGCTGCGACCGCAGGCACGCCGGTGCGGACGAGCGACAGGTAATCGGCGAACACTTCCTTCATCAGGGTGGCGGTGCTCCAGCCGTCGAGAATGATGTGGTGTGCGCTCCAGCAGAACCGATGGCGTGCCTCCGCTTCCTGAATCAGCGTGCAGCGGAACAACGGCGCCCGCTGCAAATCGAAGCCGCGCTGCCGGTCGTCGGCGAGGAATGCATCGAAGTCCTGCGCGCGGCGGGATGCATCGCGGTGTCGCCAGTCGAGGAACGTCCACGGCAGATCGACCGTGTGCCGGACGGTCTGGACGGGATGATCGCGATTGGCCCACGCGAACGCGGTACGCAGCACGGCATGGCGCGCGAGCGCATTGGCCCAGGCTTGCCGGAGCGCCGGCACCTGGAGCGGGCCGCTGACGACGAAGCTGAACTGCTGGAAATAGGCAGCGGGATCCAGCTCGTATAGCGAATGGAACAGAATGCCCTGCTGCAGGGACGAGAGCGGGTAGCTGTCTTCGAGGTCGTCCCACGCGGTGTCGGGAACCGACGCCGCGAAGTCGAGCAACCGGTCCTTGAAGTGCGCGGCCAGGTTTTCGACCGTCTGCCGCTGGTGGAGACGCTCGCCGTAGCGCCAGTCCACCTGAAGCCTGCCGTCGGAAACGGCGGCGACGATCTCGAACGCATGCGTGCGCAGGGCTCGCTCGGAGCGCAGCGAACCGAGGTCTTCGGCAGCCGGGCTCCAGCCATCGGATTGCTGCAGCACGGTATCGAGTTGTCCGTGATAGTTGAAGAGGATGTCGGCATTCGGCAGCGCGGCGAGGCTGTCACGAACGGCGTCGTCGGGGCCCAGGTAGCGGAGCAGCGAATATCCGAGGCCTTCGGCCGGAATCCGGCGCAACTGTTGCTGCGCGTCGCGCAACGCCTGCTCCGGCGTCTGCGTCGCGTCGACCTCGAGGACGATCGGATAGATGGAGGTGAACCAGCCCACCGTCCTGCTGACGTCGATCGGCGCATCGGACACGTGGCGGCCGTGACTTTCGACATCGATCCGGGTGCGCGCGTTGCCCGTGACCATGCTGCATGCTTGCGCGAGCGCGACGAGCAGGACGTTGTTGATGCGGGTGTCGTAGGCCCGCGGCAGCCGGCGCAGCAACGCCGCGGTTTCGGCTTCGTCCAGCTCGAATGAAACGGATGCCGCGTCGCCGACCGCGTTGTGGGCCGCGCCCGCGGCCGGATAATCGACCGGCATGGGCTCGACGTCCTGCGACAGGAGGGCTTGCCACAGTGGGGCTTCGTCGCCGATGGCAGGCGACCGGGCCAGTTGCTGCAGGTGCAGGGCCCATTCGCGGAACGAAGTCGTCTTCTCGGACAACGGCTGGCCGTGGTAGGCGGCATGCAGGTCCTCGAGGAGCACGCGCCATGACACGCCGTCCACCGCAAGGTGATGAATCGACACGAACAGGCGGGCGAGCGGCTCGTCGGCAAAGCAGAAAAGCCGGGCCGCCAGCAACGGGCCATGCGTGATGTCGATGCCGCGTTCCGCTTGCGCAGCGGCTGCGCGCATGGCCGCCATGCGCTCGCCGGCGTCGCCTGCTATCGCTTGCTTCGCAAAGAGCGCCGGCATCTCGCCAGCTGCGACGACTTCTTGCGTCCAGCCGCCGGCGCTGCGCGAGAAACGCAGGCGCAACGCATCGTGATGTTCGTAGACTTGTCGGAACGCGTCGGCGAGCTTCGACGCGTCGATATCCGACGGCACCTGAATCAGGACCGTTTGATTGTAGTGCGACGGCGCATCGATCTCCTGTTCGAAGAACCAGTGCTGGACCGGGGTGAGCGGCGCATCGCCCAGCGGGCTGACGCTCGGCGCATGCGCTGCCCGTTCTTCAGGCGCGGCGGCCAGTTGGGCGACGGTCTGATACTGGAACAGTTGTTTCGTCGTCACGCGAAGTCCCGCCTGATTGGCGCGCGAGATCACCTGGATGCTCAGGATGGAGTCGCCTCCAAGTTCGAAGAAATTGTCGTGAATGCCGATGGACTGCAGTTGCAGCACGTCTTGCCAGATGGACGCCAGCAGGACTTCCCTGGGTGTGACGGCAGGCGCGTGCAACCGGGCCGCGTTGACCGTGTCCGCCGGGACGGGCAGCGCCTTGCGGTTGATCTTGCCGTTGGGCAGCATCGGCAGGGATTCGAGCGCGACGAACCTCGACGGCACCATGTAGTCCGCGAGCTTGCCGCTCAGATGGCCGCGCAGATCGGCGATGTCCGGCGATGCGGTCGCGACATAGGCGATGAGGAACGTTCGGGCTCCGTCGGTTTTCGCGATCACGACACAGTCGTCGACCGACGGATGCTCGCGCAGCGCGGCCTCGATTTCGCCGGGTTCGATGCGCAGGCCGCGCAGCTTGATCTGATGGTCGATGCGGCCGAGGAACTCGATGTTGCCGTCGGGCCGGTAGCGCGCGAGATCGCCGGTGCGATAGAGGCGTGCATGCGGGGCGGCGGAGAACGGATCGGCAATGAACTTCTCGGCGCTCAGTTCGGGCTCGCCGTGGTAGCCGCGGCCGACCGGCGTGCCGCCGATCAGCAGCTCGCCCGCCACGCCGACCGGCACGGGTTGCAGCTGCGCGTCCACGATATAGAGGCGGGTATTGGCGATGGGCCGGCCGATCGGCACGATGCGGTGCGGGTCGTCGCGCCGGCATTCCCAAGCGGTCACGTCGACGGCGGCCTCGGTGGGGCCGTAGAGGTTGAACAGCCTGACGTCGAGGCGCGCGAAGCAACGCTGCTGCAGGTCGAACGGCAGGGCCTCGCCGCTGCATACGACGCGGCGCAGCGACGCGCAGTGCGCGTCGAGGTCCGGATGATCGAGAAAGGCGCGCAGCATCGACGGCACGAAATGGATCGTGGTGATCCGTTCGCGCTCGATGAGTTCGACCAGGTAGTCGGTCTCGCGCTGGCCGCCGGGGCGGGCGAACACGAGGCGCGCGCCGGTGATGAGCGGCCAGAAGAATTCCCAGACCGAGACGTCGAAGCTGAACGGGGTTTTCTGCAGCACGGCATCGTCGGCGTCGAGCGCGTAGGCGTGCTGCATCCAGAGGATGCGGTTGGTGATGGCGCGATGGGTGTTGAGCGCGCCCTTGGGCCTGCCGGTCGAACCGGAGGTGTAGATCATGTAGGCGAGGTTCTCGCCGCTCAGCGCAGGCGCGGGGTTGGACGCGGGCGCGGCGTCGAGGTCGAGCGCGTCGCGATCGACGACGATCACGCGGGCGTCGGTGTCGGGCAGCGCGTCAAGCAGATGCTGCTGGGTGAGGAGCCAGCGCAACTGCGCGTTGTCGATCATGAAGCGCACGCGCTCGGCGGGGTAGTCGGGATCGACGGGGACGTAAGCGCCGCCGGCCTTGAGGATCGCGAGCAGCACGACGATCATGTCGAGCGAGCGCTCCATGGCGACGCCGACGAGAGCATCGGGAACGACACCGAGTTCGATGAGGCGATGGGCGAGGCGGTTGGCGCGCAGGTTGAGTTCGGCGTAGGTGAGCGAGGCGTCGTCGCAGACGGCGACGACGGCGTCGGGCGTGCGCTCGACTTGCTGTTCGAACAGCCAATGCAGCGGTTGTTCGGCGTCGGCGCCGAAATCCATCTCGGTCCGGTTCCACTCGACAGTCAGCAGGTTCCGCTCCGCATCGCTCGACAACGAAAGCTCGCTGAGCGGCCGGTTCGGATCGGCGACCACGGCATCGACGAGCGTGCGGAAGTGTTCCGCCATGCGATCGATCGTGGCGGCGTCGAACAGGTCGAGGTTGTATTCCAGCGAGCCCGCGAGGCCGTGGTCGGCATCCTGGATATGCAGCGTGAGGTCGAACTTGGCGGTGTGGGTCTCCACCGACACCGGCGTTGCCACGAGACCGGGGAAGTTCACCGCATGGGGCTGCGCTTTCTCATACGCGAACACGGCCTGGAAAACCGGCGTGCGGCTCAGGTTGCGTTCGAGCTTGAGCGAGTCCACCACCTGCTCGAACGGAATCTCCTGGCGGCTGTAGCCGTCCAGCGCGACGCGCTTCACGCGCGCCAGCAGTTCGCCGAAGGTCGGATTGCCCGACAGATCCACGCGCAGCGCGAGCATGTTCGCGAAGAAGCCGATCAGCGGCTCGGTCATGCTGGAACGCCGATTGGCGATCGGGGAGCCGATGACGAGGTCTTGCTGGTTGCTGTACCGCGAAAGGAGCAGCGCATACGCGGCGAGCACGACCATGAACGTGCTGGTGCCGGACGCACGCGCGATCGCGCGCAGGCCGTCCGTGCGTTCGCCGTTCAACTGGAACGGCAGAACCGCGCCGTGAAAACGCTGGATGGCGGGCCGGGGGCGATCGGTGGGCAGTTCGATCAGGTCCGGCGCGTCAGCCAGCGCCGCGCTCACGAGCGCCAGTTCCCGATGCGTGTCGGCCGACGCCAGGCGTTCGTGCTGCCAGGCGGCGTAGTCCGCGTACTGGACGGCCAGTTCCGGCAGAGGCTGGCCGGCATAGAGCGCGGCCAGTTCGCCGATGAGGATGCCTGACGACCATGCATCGGAAATGATGTGATGCATCGTGATGCCGAAGACGTGCAGGCGCTCATGCACGCGATACAGCACGACACGATAGAGCGGCCCGGCGGCGAGATCGAATGGGCGGTCGGCTTCCTCGGCGAGCAGCGCGAGCGTGTCGGACTCGGTGTCGACGTCGACGACGTCGAGCGCGACCGGCGCCGGCGGGGCGATGCGTTGAACCCCGCGGCCGTCGACCGCGGGAAACGTGGTGCGCAGGATCTCGTGACGCCGGCTGATTTCGGACACGGCGGCCCGCAGGCGCGCGATGTCCAGATCGCCGTCGAAACGCAGCGCGCTCGAGATGTTATAGGTGGCCGACGGGCCTTCCAGTTGCGCGAGGAACCACAGGCGCTGCTGCGCAAAGGACAGCGGCAGGTCGTTCGCGCGCGAGCGGGGCAGGATGTTGCCGGCCGTCGAACCGGTCCGGTGCGACGACGCTTCGATCAGGTCGGACACCGCGCTGATGGTCTGGAGTTCGAAGATCGCGTCGATGCCGATTTCGACGGAGAAACTGCCCCAGATCCGCGAGACGAGCTGCATGGCCTGCAGCGAATCCCCGCCGTAGTCGAAGAAGCGGCCGGTGAGATCGACGGCCGGATTGTCGAGCACTTCGCGCCAGATGCGCACCAGTTCGAGCTGGATCGGCGTGGCGTCGAGACTGGCGGCGTCGAGACTGGCGGCGGCAGGCTCCAGGGCCAGGAGCGCCGGGCGATCCAGCTTGCCGTTGGCGTTCAGCGGAAATTCGGCGATCGGGACGATGTCGGACGGGACCATGTAGTCCGGCAGTTTCCCGGCCAGATAGGCCCTGAGGTCCGGCACGCTCAGGCTCGCGGAACCCTTGACGTAGGCCGCCAGCTTGCGCACCCCGTGGGCCGATTCGCGCAGCATGACCGCCGCGCCGACGACATCCTCATGCGCGGCGATCGCGGCCTCGATCTCGCCGAGTTCGACGCGGTGCCCGCGGATCTTGACCTGATCGTCGACGCGTCCATAGCACTGGATCTGTCCGTCGGGCAGCCAGCGGCCGATGTCGCCGGTGCGATAGAGGCGCGCTTCGCCGGTGAACGGATGCTCGACGAATTTCGCGGCGGTGACGTCGGGCCGCTGGTGGTAGCCGCGCGCGAGGCCGTCGCCGGCGATGCAGATTTCCCCCGGCACGCCGATCGGAACCGGCCGCAGCGCTTCGTCGAGCATGTACACGCGAGTGTTGGCAATGGGCCGGCCGATCAGCACCGTGGACGGCGCGTCCTCGACGCGCTCGACGATGCAGCCGACCGTCGCCTCGGTGGGACCGTATTCGTTGTAGATTTCGATCGCGGGATCGATCTTCCGCAGCGTGGCGATGTGCTGGGGCGTCAGTTCCTCGCCGCCGACGATCACCTTGCGCACGCCGGAGCGTGCCAGGTTCATGTATTCCAGCAGGTGAATGTGGGTGGGCGTGAGCTTGAGGGTGTCGACGCCGCTGCCGGGCTGGAACATCCGGGCCAGGATGGTGTCGATGCTTTCCGACTGCGGATAGATGCGCAGCGTCTTGCCGCGAACCAGCGGGCAGAAGATGTTGGTCAGCGTGAAATCGAAGCACAGCGAGCTGTACAGGCCGAAACTGCCGGTCGAGCTGTCCGGAAAGTAATACCCGGCGGCCCAGGCAATGTAGTGGGCCAGGTTCCGGTGTTCGAGCAGGCAGCCCTTCGGTCGGCCGGTCGAGCCGGACGTGTAGATCACGTAGGCCAGGTTCGCCGGCTCGGCGCGGCGCGGCGGATTGTCCGGCAGCGGCGTCCAGCCGGGAAGCTCCTGATCCAGCAGCAGCGTCGCGCCGGAGAATTCATACCACTGCGCCAGTTGACTCGACTGGGTCACCAGCAGCGGCAGGCCGGTGTCGCCGAGAATGTGATTGATCCGTTCGGCCGGATACGCCGGATCCAGCGGAACGAACGCCGCCCCCGCCTTCAATATGCCGAGAATCGCGACGATCATCCATTCGGAACGGTCGAGCATGACGCCGACCAGCGATTCCGGGCCGACGCCGTAGTGGTTGACCAACTGATCCGCCAGACTGTTGGCCCGGGCGTTCAGGTCGGCGTAGGTCATCAGCGAACTGTCGGTGACCAGGGCCGGCGCCGCCGGCGTGCGGGCGACCTGCGCCTCGAACATGTCGACGACCGTGAGGTGGCCGGGCCCGGCCGCCGCGGTTTCGTTGAAGGCGGCCAGCAGCCGGCGCTCTTCCGGCGGGCTCGATTCGATGTCGCCGACCGGCTTGTCGAGGTGTTCGAATGCCTCCAGCACCGCGCCGAGGCTGTTCGCGAAACCGTCGATGACGAACGGCTCGATGGCGCCGGTATGACGGAGCTCGATTTCGCCGCGCGCGAGCCGCAGGTGCAACTGCAGGTCGTCGTCCTGATCGGTCAGCGCGTGGTGCACCCGATCATCCACCAGCGCGACTTTCGTGAGCTGCGCGAGATCCATGTCCTTTTCGTTGCGCACGAGCGTTTCCAGCGGGAAATGGTGCTCGGCGTAGCTGTCTTCCACGATTCCCGCCACGCGCGACAGGTAGTCCTCGACGCGCTCCTCGGGACGGACCTCGATGATCAGCGGAACGGTGGCGGCACGGGCCGGCGGATGCTCGGCAAGCCCCGGCGTTCCGAGCACCGTGACCGGAATCCGGAAGTATTTCCAGAGCAGGAACGCAATGCCCGCGGCCGTGACGGCGAACTCGGCAAGCTCGCCGTCGCCGATGCGCCGCAACAGGTCGAGCGACGCGGGCGTGAGCGGCACCGTGCGGGACAGCAGGCGACCCGGCTGCCGACTCGGGGCGTGCGCTGCGATCCGGTAGACGCCGGTCACCAGGGAAAGGCTTTCGCGCCAGAAGCGCGCGGTATGCGCATAGCGATGGTCGGTGACCAGCACGTTATTGTCTTGCACAGGAAACTCCTTGAGACGTTTTGTTCACCTGAAACAACCCGAAGCAGCGCGCACGGCGCCCGCTGCTCGAACTCCGGCCGGCCCGCATCACGTCTTCTCCTCGAGCACGTCGTCGGCCGTGACTTCGGGCGCGCGCTTCAGGCGCAGGCCGACCCGGACCCTTGGGCTGGCGGCGGGCGCGTCGGCGGAGAGCGGGATGCGATCGACCGGCGTGGTCGGATCGCGGCGGAAGACGTCGTGGATCGCGAGCAGTCGATCGCGCATCGCGGCGATGGTCGCGGGGCGGAACAGGCGGGTGTTGTAGATGAACTGGATAAGGTGCCTGCCTTCGCTTTCCACGATCTGGAAGGACAGGTCGAACTTGGCCGTGCTGTCCGTCTGCGAGATGTCCGTGATGTGCAGACCGGGCTGCGGCGCGGGTATCGAAACGTAGTTCGCTTGAATGTCGAAGATCGGGAAATGGCTCGCCGGGGTACGGATCTTCAGGTCTTCCAGCAGCACGTCGAACGGATAGGACGCATGCTCCAGCGCTTGCGTGGAGGCCTTCGCCACACCGTCGATCACCTCGGCGACGGTCGCGGATTTCCGCACCGGCACGCGGAGCACGACGGTGTTGAGGAACACCCCGATCTGCGATTCGAGCTGTTCGCTGTCACGCCCGGCCGACACGCTGCCGATGACGATGTCTTCACGCCCCGTGTAGCGGTGCATCAGCACGCAGAACGACGCCAGGAGCACCGCATAGAGCGACGTATGGTGAGCGCGGGCCAGCGTCGCGAGTCCCGCCGCCTGCGGCTCCGACAGTTCGACTTCGAGCGTCTGCCCGGCATGACCGAGCCGCTCGGGACGCGGGTAGTCCGATGCCAGTTGCAGGCGGGGCAGCGGCGGCGCCAGTTGCTCGAGCCAGTAGGCGCGATGCGCGGCGGCGCGCGGACCTGCGAGGCTCGCGTTGTGCCACGCGGCGTAGTCGCGGTACTGGATCGAAAGCGGCGGCAGGTCGCGTCCCGCATAAAGCGCATGCAGGTCGTCGGTCAGCACGCGGATCGACCACGCATCCGATATCGCGTGGTGCATGTTCAGCAGCAGCAGATGTTTCGTCGGCGAGAGCCGGACCAGCTTGACGCGAAAGAGCGGTCCCGACGCGAGATCGAACGGCTGCTCGCTTTCCGCGCGAATCAGCGCATCGATCGTTTGCGGGCCGGCATCGTCCGCCAGATCCATTTGCTCGACCCGGAATCCGGATGCCTCGCGGGTGAGGATGCGTTGCCGCAGCTCGCCCTCGATCATCGCAAACACGGTGCGCAGGCTCTCGTGGCGATCGACCAGCGCGTCAAACGCGCGAACGAGGCGCGCCGTATCCACCGCGCCGTCCAGCTGCAGCGCGCCTGCCATGTTGTACGTGGACGGATCCGCGCTGCGGCTGGCGAGCCAGATCCGCTTCTGCGCGCGAGACACCGCGTAGGACGGTTGCACGGCAAGCGCCGGGATGATCGCGTCGCCGCCGGCGCCGTCGACGGGCGTGGCAGCCAGCTTCTGCGCGAGCGCGCGCGGCGACGGCGCATGGAAGATGTCGGCGACCGCGACGTTCAGTTTCAGTTCGCGCCGGATCCGGCTGACCATCTGGATCGCCTTGAGGCTTTGGCCGCCATGCTCGAAGAAATCGTCGTCGACGCCGTTCGGCCGGCGGCCGAGCACCTCGGCGAAGATGCGCAGCAGCGCCGCTTCGACAGGCGTCTGCGGTTCGGCCGGCACGCCGTCGGGGACGGACGCGGCATCCGGGAGCGGCAGCGCGGCGCGGTTGATCTTGCCGTTCGGCATGACGGGCAGCGCCGGCAGCAGCATCACGGTGTCGGGCACCATATGCGCCGGCAGCTTTTCGCGCAGTGCGTCGCGCAGGCCTTTGGGCGTCCAGCCGGTACCCGACGCGTAGCCGCACAGGGTCTTTTCCGGGCCCGACGTCTCGCGGGCGACCACGACGGCGTTGGAGATGCCTGCGAGACCGGTCAGCGCGGCTTCGATTTCCCCGAGCTCGATGCGATACCCGCGGATCTTGACCTGGAAGTCGCGGCGGCCGAAGAAGTGGAGATTGCCGTCCGGCCCGAAGCAGCCGATGTCGCCGGTGCGATACAGGCGCGCACCCGGTTCCGGACTGAACGGATCGTCGCGGAACACCGCCCGGGTGCGTGCTTCGTCGAACAGGTAGCCGCGCCCGACGCCGACGCCCCCGATGCAGATCTCGCCCTTGACGCCGGCCGGGCACGGATTCATGTCGGCATCCACGACGTAGAGGCGCAGGTTCTCGATCGGGCGGCCGATCGGAATCGCCGGCAGATCCGGCGCACGCTCCATGCTGTAATGCGCGACGGAGTCCGACGCCTCGGTCGGCCCATAGGCGTTGATGAGCCGGACCGCCGGATTCAGGCGGAACCAGGCTTGCGCGGCGGCGGGCTGCAGGGTTTCGCCGATCGTCAGCAGCGTTTCGAGGTGCGGGAAGGCCGGCGCCGCGTGCCGTTCCAGCTCGCCGAGAAAGGTCGCCAGATAGGACGGCACGAATTGCATCGCCGTGATGCGGTCGCGGTGCAGGCTGTCGATCAGGCGCGCGGGCTCGAGGATGACGGCATCGGGATAGATCACCGTCGTGCCGCCCGACGCCAGCGCGGCGAAGCACTGCCAGACCGAAATATCGGAGCAGTGCGAAGCGGTCTGGGCGACCGCGCTCTGAGCGCCGAGCCCGACCCTGCGCGCCATCGCGAGCACGTGATTGAGCATGCCGCGATGCTCGACCATCGCGCCCTTCGGTTGGCCGGTCGAACCCGACGTGAAGATCACGTAGGCGAGGTCCGCGGGCCGGCAGCGCGGCGTCGGCGCTCCCGTGTCGTGACGGACGGGCAGGCGGGCGGGATCGACCAGCGGGATCGACGCCAGCGCCGGCGGCGGCTGGCAGTCGGTGCCGACGATGATGGTCGGCCGGGCCAGCGTCAGGATGGTCTCGACCCGCTGGGCCGGATAGGCGGGATCGACCGGAACATACGCCGCGCCGCACTTCCAGATGGCCAGGATCGTTTCCAGCATCAGCGGCGAGCGCGGCATCCAGACGGCGATCCGGTCGTCCGGCCGGATCGGCGCCGTCTGCAGCAGATGATCGGCGATCCGGTTGGCGCCTTCGACGAGGTCCCGATAGGTGCGGACCTCCGTGCCGTGGCGGATCGCAATGCGCTCCGGGTGAGCGGCGGCGACGGCCTCGATCAGTTCGGGCAGCGTCCGGTCGGACGGAACCGGCGCGACGGTATCGTTCCAGCCCAGCAGGATGGCGTCCCGCTCGGCGGCGGTGAGGAGCGCAACGCTGCGGTTCGGGCGATCTGCCGCGCCCGCCAGGCCGACGAGCAGGGTTTCGACATGGCGCAGCAGGCGGACGATCGTTTCGCGATCGAACCGGCCATCGTCGTACAGCACCTGCAGCGACAGGCGCTTGCCCGGCGTCACGACCAGCGTCAGCGGGTAATTGTTCGGATCGGACACCTGGAATTCGCCGATCCGCAAGCCGGGCAGCGCATCGGCCAGCGCTTCCTCGACCGGATAGTTCTGGAAGATGAGCAGGCTCTCGAAGAGCGGTACGCCGGGCGGCAGGCCGGCGAATTTCTGGATGTCGGCCAGCGGATAGTGCGCATATTCCTCCTGCTGCGCGAGATCCATCTGCAATTGCGCCAGCCACGCGGACGTCGGGCGCGCGTCGATGCGGACCCGCACCGGCAGCGTGTTGATGAACAGGCCGACCATCTCGTCCGACGCCGGCAGCGACGCCGGGCGACCGGAAACGATCGTGCCGAACACGACGTCCGCTTCGCCGCTATAGCGGCTCAGCAACTGCGCCCACGCGCCCTGCGCGAGCGTGTTGAGGGTGAGGCGATGGGTTTGCGCGAAGGCGACGAGCCGTTGCGTGTCGCTTTCGGAGAGCAGCAGCGGCTCTTCCACATAGGCGCCCGGCGCGGCCGTGCCGTCGAGTTCGGGGCGACCCAGCACGAGCGGCGTCGTCGCCGGGAAATCCGCCAGCTTCGTCTTCCAGAAGCGTTCCGCCGCGGCGGCGTCCTGGCGCGCCAGCCAGCGCACGTAATCGGCGAAGGCGGGCGGCGCGGCCTGCTCCGTGGCGCCTTCGTCCGCCAGGTCCTGATAGGTGGCGGCCACTTCGCTCAGGAGTCGGGCTGAGCTCCACCCGTCGAGCAGGATGTGGTGATGGCTCCAATGGAAGCGCCAGGCCCGATCTTCCACGCGGAACAGCGCGAGCCGCATCAGCGGTGCGCGGGTAAAGTCGAAGCCGCGCGCCCGGTCTTGCGCCACGTGGGCTTCCCAACGCTGCTCGGCCTCCACGGCGGACGCCGCGCGCAGATCCTCCTCGTGCCACGGCAAGTCGATACGGCGATGCACGACCTGCACGGGGCTTTCGATTTCTTCCCAGTGAAACGAGGTTCGCAAGATGTCGTGCCGGTGCGCCACGGTATCCCACGCGCTGCGGAACCGTTCGACGTCGAGCGCTCCGTCGATACGGAAATTCAGGCTGCTGAAATAGGCATCCGACGCGGGTTCGTACAGGCTGTGAAACAGCATGCCCTGCTGGGTCGGCGTCAGCGCGTAGACGTCGGCGATCTCGTCCGGCATGACCGAGGCCGGCGCCTGCGGCAGACCGGTCGCGGGCCGGGTCGATGCGGATTGGACGGCATGGTCGGCGACCAAAGATTCGAGCGCCGTGACGTAGGCTTGTGCGACGCGCCGGATGGTGTCCGTGTCGTGGCAGGCCCGGCTGAATTCCCACGCAACGTGCAGGCGGTTGCCGGTCACGTAGGCGTTGACGTCGAGCAGGTGCTCGCGCAGCTGGTTCGCATTGCGGCCGTCTCCGCTTGGCTCCGCGGCCTGTTTCCAGTCGCGTGCGGCGTTCAGCATCTGGTCGGTCTGACCCAGGTAGTTGAACAGCAGTCGAGGCTGCGGAACAGGGCCGTCGAGCCTGTCCTGCAGCAGACCGTAGGTGATGCCCGCGCTCGGGACGGCGCGCAGTTGCGTCTTGACCGACGCAACCAGGCGAGCCGGATCGTGCGGGCCGGCATCGACCGTCAGCACGACCGGGAAGACGGACGTAAACCAGCCCACCGTGCGCGAGATGTCGAGGTCTTCGATCAGTTCCTCGCGACCGTGCGCTTCGAGATCCAGCAGCACGTCGGCGCATCCGCTCCAGTCGCTGACGGCACGCGCGAGCGCGGCAAGCAGCACGTCGTTGATCTGCGCGTCGTAGGCGCGGGGCGCTGCGCCCAGCAGGGCCGTGGTGGCGGATTCGCCCAGTTCGACCACGATCGTTGCGGCGGACGACACGGTATTGGCGTCGGCCGACGCGGCGCGATCGAGCGGCAGGCCGGGCAGCGCGGAACGCGCCAGGGCGTTCCAATGGGCGATGTCGGCGTCGGCGGCGCCGGAGCCGGCCCAGTTCGAGATGGCCCGGGTCCAGGCGGTCCACGTCGCGCCGCCGCCCGCGAATTCGGGCGCCTGGCCGTTGCGCAGGCGGGTATAGGCGTCGTACACGGTTTCGAGCAGTGCGCCCCACGACACGCCGTCGACGACCAGATGATGGGCGACCAGCAGCAGACGCAGCGAACGGCCTTCATCGAGGCGGAACAGGTCCGCGCGCACGACGGGGCCGTCCGACAGATTCAGGCTCGCATGAGCCTGCGCGACGTGCTGCGCGAGCTGATCGCGCCGGATCTCGAACACGCCGACGGGGATATCCGGATCGTCGACGACTTCCTGAATCCAGCCGGACTCGCCCGCACGAAAGCGCAGCCGCAGCGCGTCATGCCATTTGATCGCGTGCCGCAGCGCCTGGCGCAGCAACACCGGATCGAAATCCGCCGGCACGTCGAGCAGGACCGCCTGGTTGTACTGGGCCTGGTCGTCCTTGCGCTGCGCGAAGAAATCCTTCTGGATGGGCGTCAGCGGCAGCGGGCCGGACGACGCGACGAACTCCGCCGCGCCGACCGTGCCGCGCGTAGCCACGGCGGCGAGCTCGGCGACCGTCGGATGCTGGAAGATGAGCCGGGTGGTGAGCTTCAGGCCCGCCTTGGCGCCCAGCGACACGATGCGCATGCTGAGAATCGAATCGCCGCCCAGCGCGAAGATGTTGTCGTGGATGCCGGGCGGCGCAATACCCAGCGCTTCTCCCCAGATGCGGCACAGCAGCGTCTCGGTGGGCGTGCGGGGCAGCGTCGGCGCGTGTGCCGCGGCGGACAGCCGCGACCGGTCCAGCGGGGGCAGCGCTTTGCGGTCGATCTTGCCGTTGCCGCTCAAGGGCAGCGCGTCGAGCACCACGTAGATGCCGGGCACCATATAGTCCGGCAGCGTGGCGGACAACGCGGCGGCAATCTCGCCGTCGCTCAGCGACGCGCCGTCGCGGAACGCGACATACGCGCACAGCGCGGCGCGGCCGGTCTCGTCGCGATAGTCGAGCGCGGCCGCCTGGCGGATTTCCGGAATGGCGGCCAGCGCGTTGTCGATCTCCGCGAGCTCGATGCGGTAGCCGCGGATCTTCAGCTGGTGGTCCTTGCGGCCGTGGAGCACGATCGTTCCATCGGGGAGATAGCAGCCGATGTCGCCGGTGCGATACAGGCGGACACCGCGGTCCGGATGGAACGGATCCTCGACGAAAGCCTCCCGCGTAGCGGCTTCGTTGTTCAGATAGCCGCGGCCGACGGCGACGCCGGACACGTAAAGTTCGCCGGGAATCCCGATCGGGCACAGGTTCATCTGCGGGTCGACGACGTAGATGCGCACGTTGCGGATCGGCTTGCCGACCGGTACGTAAGGCGTGGTCGGCGCACACGTCATGCGGTGCTGCGCGACGTCGTCGGACGCTTCCGCCGGGCCGTACGCGTTCACCATGGGGATGTCCGGGAACACGTCGAACCACTGTTTCACCAGCGCCGGGCTGACCATCTCGCCGGTGACGAGCAGGTGCCGCAGGTGCCGCATCAGCGCCGGCCGTTCCGATGCGCGGTCGAGCACGGCGGACAGATAGGACGGCACCAGTTCGACGATGCTGATCCGGCTGGCTTCCAGGGTCGTGACGAAACTTGCGGGATCGCGAATGCATTCGTCGTCGACGATCACGGTCCTGCCGCCGACGAGCGGCGCCGTGAAGAATTGCCAGACCGAAATATCGAAGCAATGCGGCGCGGTTTGCGCGATCACCGACGACGCCGAGATCGAAAATTCGTCGATCTCGGCGAGCATATGATTCAGCATGCCGGCGTGCTCGACCATCGCCCCTTTGGGCTTGCCGGTGGAGCCGGACGTATAGATCACGTAGGCGAGGCTGTCGGGCGATACGGGGCGGCCGGGATTGGTGTCGTCGACGATATCGGTGGCGTCGTCGAGCGACACGACCGGTGCGAGCGCGGCCAGCTCGGGGGGGAGGAGGCCGTCGCAGGTAATCACGAGGGCGGCGCCGGAATCCTCGAGAATGGTGCGGATGCGGGCCACCGGATAGTTGGGGTCGATCGGAATATAGGCGGCGCCGCACTTCCAGACGGCGAGGATCGCCTCCATCAGGCGCGCCGACCGGTGCATGCAGATCGCGACCAGCGTGTCCGGCCCCAGCTCGGCGGCGGCCAGCAGGCGGTGAGCGGTGCGGTTGGCGCGCGCGTTCAGTTCGCCCGCGCTCAGGACGTCATCCCGGTACTCGACCGCGGGCCGCTCGGGGTGGTCCGCGGCGGCCTGCTCCAGGCGATGCACCACGGTGCGCGCGGCGTCGAACGGCACGGCGGTGTCGTTGAAGGTCTCCAGCAACTGCCGGCGTTCGGCCTCGGGCAGGATCGGCAGGCGGCCGAGCAGCCGGTTCGGATCGGCCGCGAAGGCGTCGAGCGTCGCGGCCACGTGGCCCAGCATCCGCTGCATGGTGTCTTCATCGAAGCGCCGCGGGTCGAACGACAGTTCCATCTTCCAGTCGTCGCGCGCCGTCACCACGAATTCGAGCGGAATGTCGGCGCGGTTGTACAGCAGCACCTCGTCGACCGCCAGCCCGTGCGCGCCATGCGTCAGCGACGCGTCGAGCGGGTAATTCATGAACGTGAGGTTGCTCTCGAACAGCGGCGTCGTCAGCGGCACTTCGCTGCAGCGCTGAATGTCGGGCAACGGGGTGTGCTCGAACTGCGCGCGGGCGGCCACGCGCGCCTGGATCATCTTCAGCCAGGGCACCAGCGGCTGCCGCGGGTCGACCCGCACCCGCACCGGAACCGTATTGATGAACAGGCCGAGCATGGTTTCGATCCCCGGCAGATTGGCGCCCCGTCCGGACACGACCGCGCCGAACACCACGTCGGCCTCCCCGCTGTAACGCGACAGCACGAGCGCCCAGGCCGCTTGCGCGAGGGTATTGAGGGTGACGTGATGCCGGGCCGCGAATTGCCGCAGGCGTGCGCTCAGGTCGGCCGACAGGTCGGCCTGCACTTGCGCGAGACCCTGGCCGAAGCGCTCGCCCGCTTCCGCGCGCGCGGCCGTGGGCAGCGGGGTCGGCGAGTGGAAACCTTCGAGATAGCGTGTCCAGTACTGCTGCGCGGCTTGCGGCTCGCGCTGCTGCAGCCACTGGATATAGTCGCGATAGGGGCGCACCGCGGGGAGCGCCGGCGGCACGCCGCGCGCGAGCGCGCCATAGACCTGGAAGATCTCCTCGATGACGAGCGACAGGCACCAGCCGTCGGCAAGGATGTGATGGTGGCTCCAGCTGAACAGGTATGCGTCAGCGGCGACGCGCACCAGGCGACAGCGCACGAGCGGCGCGCGATCCAGCGCGAAGCCCTCGGCCAGGTCGTTTTCGAGATGCGCGCGCCACCGCGTGCGCTGTTCGTGTTCCGGCAGGTCGCGCCAGTCGTCCTGCACCCACGGCAGCGTGGCGTGCGCGTGCACGACCTGCATGGGCTTGTCGAATTCCTCCCAATGGAACGACGTGCGCATCACCGGATGCCGATCGATGAGCTGCTGCCATGCGGCATGAAACAGCGCGGGATCGAGGCTGCCGGTGATCCGGCAACCGAGCTGGTTGAAGCTGCTTCTCGTGCCGGGCGAGTGCACGGCATGAAAGAGCATCGCCTCCTGCATCGGGGAGAGCTCGTAGATATCGGCGATGGTGGGGGATGTCACGATTTGATCCTTGAGACAAGGGCGTCCAGCGCTTCCTGGCTGATGCGCGCGGCCGGGAAGTCCGACGGGCTCAGCCCGCGCGGGCCGTCGCCGCTGGCCGCGACGATCGACAGCAGACGGCTGCGGTAGCACTGCGTCAGCTGCTCGATGACGCCGGGTGTGCAGGCCTCGCGGTTGTAGTGCCAGGTCAGGTGCAGACGCCCGTCGAACACCATCCCGTCGATCTCGAACAGATGGCCGCGACGCGCGCGCGGGCTGTGCTCGGGGCTCTGGAAGTCGAGCACCGGTTTCCAGCCCGTGTCGTCGGCCAGCACGCGATCGACCTGGCCGAGATAGTTGAAGCGCACCGGCGCCGGCGGCTGCCGTTCCAGCGCCGCCGCGATGCCTTCGTCGTTGCCGAGGTAGCGGGCGATGCCGTAGCCGAGCCCGCGCATCGGCACCGCGCGCAGCTGCTCCTTGACGTGGCGCAGCGCCTCGACCGCCACGGTGGCGTCGCCGGCGTTCAGGAACACCGGATAGTGCGCGGTGAACCAGCCGATCGTGCGTGACGTATCGACGCCGTCGAAGAGGTCCTCGCGGCCGTGGCCTTCGAGATCGACGACCAGCGACGCGTTGCCGGTCCAGTCGCCGAACGCGAGCAGCAGGGCCGTCAGCAGGACTTCGTTGATCTGGGTATTGAACGCGCGCGGCACGTCCTGCAACAGCGCGAGCGTTTGCTGCGCGTCGAACTCGATGACCGCCGTGCCGGCTTCGGCGACGGTGCCGACCGGCATGTCGTCGAAGCACGCGTGCTCGTCGGCGTGCTCCCGGAGCCAGTAGCCCAGCTCGTCGAGCGCGGTCGCGCCGAGTTCGGACAGACGCGCCGACCAGTCGCGCCAGGCCGTCGTCCTGGCCGGGAGCTGCACCGCTTCGCCCGCTTCGAGCTGGCGACACGCGGTGTACAGGTCTTCGAACAGGATGCGCCACGAGACGCCGTCGATCACCAGATGGTGCGCCACCACGAGCAGGCGTTGCGGTTCGTCGGGGCCGAACTGGAACAGGTGAGCGCGCAGCAGCGGCGCCACGGACAACGTGAAGCTTTCCTGCATGCGGGTGGCCGTCGCGAGCATCTCGGCCTGCCGTGCGGCGGGCGCCGCGTCCGCCAGCGACGTGACGCCGAGCGGAATCGCCAGCGGCGGCGCCGCATGCGATTGCTGCCACACGCCGGCGACGCGCTCGAAACTCAGCCGCAGCGCGTCGTGATGCGTCGCGACGGCCGCCAGCGCGCGCTCGATCACGTCCGGCTGCAGCGACGCGGGCACCTCGATCATCGTCGACTGGTTGTAGTGGTGCGGATCCGCCACGTCCTGCGCGAAGAACCAATGCTGGATCGGCGTCAGCGGCGCGGGGCCGACCACCGGCTCCTGCGAAATCCGGATCGACGGCGCCTGCACCGCAACCTGCGCCAGCTCGGCGATGGTCGGATGCGCGAAAAACTGGTCGGCGGTGAATTTGAGGCCGATTTGCTGGGCCAGCGACATCACCTGGATGAGCAGGATCGAGTCGCCGCCCAGTTCGAAGAAATTGTCGTGCACGCCGATCGGCTCGCGGCCCAGCACCTCGGACCAGATCTTGCCCAGGCGCGCTTCGACGTCATTGGTCGGCGCGGCGTACGCGGTTTCGCCCGGCACGGGCGCCAGTTCCAGCGCGGCGAGCGCCTTGCGGTCGGGCTTGCCGTTCGGCGTCAGCGGCAGGCGTTCGAGCGTCACGATCGACGCCGGCAGCATGAACTCGGGCAGGCGTTCCTTCAGGTGTTCCCGCAGGCTGGCGACGCTGGCCGTCGCCGTCGCGACGCAGGCCACCAGCTGCTTGTGCTGCGGCGCGTCCTCGCGCACGAACACGATCGCGTCGGCGACGTCGGCGTGCTGCCTGAGCGCCGCTTCGATTTCGCCCATTTCGATGCGATAGCCGCGAATCTTCACTTGCGTGTCGCGGCGCCCGGTGACTTCCAGGTTGCCGTCCGGCAGCCAGACGCCGAGGTCGCCGGTGCGATAGAGGCGCTCGCCCGCCTCGAACGGGTGGTCGACGAAAGCGGCGGCCGTCAGGTCGTCCCGGCCGAGATAGCCGCGAGCCAGTGCGGTGCCGGACACGCAGATCTCGCCCGTGCAGCCCTCGGGGGCCAGCGCCCCGTGCTCGTCGAGCAGGTACAGGTGCGTATTGTGGATCGGGCGGCCTACCGGCAGGCGGGCGCCGTAGGCGGTTGCCGGGTCGACCACGTAGTCCGCGATGCACACGGTTGCCTCGGTGGGGCCGTACGAGTTATGGCACGTGCGGGTCCGGGCCAGTTCGCGCAGATCCGCCGCGCGGGCGTTGTCGCCCGCGCTGATGACGCGTTTCACGGCGCCGAGCGCGGTCCAGTCGAGCGCGGCGAGATAGGCAGGCGTCGCGTTGACGGTGGTGACGCCCTGCTGCGCGATATATTCGACGAAACGCGGCACGTCCCGGATCACGGCGGGCTTCGCCAGCACCAGGCGCGCGCCCGCGAGCAGCGTGACGAAAATCTCCATGATCGAGCCGTCGAAGCCCGGCGAGTAGAACTGCACGAACCGGTCGGCGGCATCGAAACCGAAGGCGTCCACATGGTACTGCGCCATGTTCAGGAGCCCTGCGTGTTCGAGCACGACGCCCTTGGGCACGCCCGTGGAGCCGGACGTGTAGATGATGTACGCCGCATCGTCCGGCCGGACCTCGACCTGCGCCGCCGCCGCTGCAGGCGCCAGCGTGTCGAGCTGGAAGTCGAGGGCGAACATCGGGATCGCCCAGAAATCGGCGAGCAACGGCAGGTGTTCCGAGTGCGTCAGCAGCGCCTTGACCTTCGCGTCCTCGATCATGAAGCGCAGCCGCTCCCGCGGAAACTCCGGGTCGAGCGGCAGATACACCGCGCCCGCCTTGAGGGCGCCGAGCATGCCGACGATCCAGCGCTCGGAACGGTCGGCCACCACGCCCACCACGTCGCCGCGTTCGATCGCGTATTCCGCGAGCAGGAAGCTCGCCAGCCGGGACGCCTGGTCGTCCAGCTCGGCATAGGTCAGCGATGCATCGGCGGTCACCACGGCGATGTCGTCCGGCGCGGCCGCGACCCGTTGCGCGAACTGCTCCAGGAAGGTTCCATGTACCGCGACGGGCGCCGCATGCGAACGAAGGCGCGCGCGTTCGTCGTCGTCGAGCAGCGAGACGGCGTCGAGCTGAGCGTCCAGCGTGCCGAAGCCGGCCAGCACGTTGCGCAGGTGTCGCGCGACATGCTGCAGATAATGCAGCGTGAACACCGTCGGCCGGCCCGTCAGCACGATCTCGTAGCGCTCGCGATGGCGGATCTCGATCGACAGGTCGTAGTCGGCCGACGCCCAGGCTTCGTGCAGACCGTCGAAGCGCACGCCGACGTTGGTCGTGCGCCGTTCGCCATGCCGCTTGTGCGCGAGGGCGGCGATCGGAAAATCCTGATACGAATAGCTGCGCTGCACCCTGTCGCGCACCTGGTTCAGATACGCGCGAACCGTGGGGCCGGGCTCGATGGCGTCGAGCAGCGGGACGCGATCGGCGGAACCGCTCGCGGGTTCGGCGATCAGGCGCGGCGTATCCAGGAACAGGCCGGCCGCGCCGTTGTAGCGCCCCAGCACACGGAACAGCGCCGCCAGCAGCACGACGAACGCGCCCAGCTCGTTGCCGGCGGCGAGCTTCTCCAGCACCTGCGCCGCGTCGCGGTCGAGCTCGAACGTCAGTTCCGGCGCGGGGCCGAGCGGCAGCGCATACGCCTGCCACGCCTGCTGAAGGCGGAAGTCTTCGTCGATGCGGCCGAGCGCGTCGCTCCAGAACGCCACATGTTCCTGGTATTGCCCGCTGGTCGAGAGCGTGTTGAGATTCAGTTCTGACAAAGCACGATCTCCCTCGTCGCGTACAGGATTTCGGAAGCGATGCCCTTGGCCTTGCAGTGCGCGACGAACTGGGTGGACTGGATATGGCTGGGCGAGTTTTCGTCGAAGGTGTTGTCGAGGAGGTGGTTCAGCCACGGCTCCTGACCCATCGCATAGACATACGCCGCGTTGAACGCGAAGTCGTCCACCAGCGCGGCGGCCTCGCCGAACTGGCAGCCCCGCGCCCGCCGCGACTGATCGATGTCGCGCGGCAGCGCGTTGGGAAACAGCGGGCCATAGACCCAGGACGGCGGCGCGCCCTCGGTTTCCATCCCGACGAACAGCGTGTCCGGCTTGCCGGCGAGGCGGAAGACATGCTCGTAAAGGGCAGGGTCCAGGTTGCACGAATCGGCGATGCACAGCACCGAGCGCGTGCCGAAGCGGATCATGAAGCTCTGCTTGCTCTGGATCGCCAGGTCGTTGTGTTCGCCCAGGAACGGAATGGCGGTGATGGCCCCGTTGGGCACCTTGATTTCCTGAGCATCCCGAACTTCCAGCACGTCGTCGAAGCCGAGCTTGCGCAACGCCAGTTCCAGTGACGGATCTTGCGGAAAGCCGTCGAGATTCCTGCCGACCACCACGGTCTTGACCTTGTGGCGAAGCTGCAGCAGCGTTTCGAGGACGATGTGATCGTGATGGCTGTGCGTGATCAGCACGTAGTCGATCTGGTCCGGCAGGTCGGAGAAGGTATAGCGCGGCAGCGCGGTGTCGTAGCCGTAGCTGATCACCGGATCGATCAGGATGCTCACGCCCCGGCTCTGGACCAGCAGGCACGCGTGGCCGTAGTAACGGATGCGGATGTCGTCGCCATCGAACGAACGATCCGGTTTCGGTTCCGGCGCCTCTTCGACGAAGAACGAGCGGAACAGCGGCTCGTCCTTCTCCTCCACGCGCATCAGGTCGACGATTTTCGCGTAGCTGCCGGGCGTGTCGCGCATGCGGAACAGCGCGTCGAGCGCGCGATCGTCGAAGGCCATGTTGCTGAACAGCGTGCGCTCGTCGCTGAGCCGGGGCGTGCTGAGAATGAATGGTCGGGGCGTGTTCTCCTCGATCGCCGACAGCGCGATGCTCTGCGCATCGCGCGCATAGAGCGGGCTCGCGTACAGCAGGCTTTCGAACACCCGGAAGGACGGGTTGTGGTTCAGGTCGTAGTAGATCTCGACATAGCCTTTCAACACCTCCGGAATCTCGGGGTAGAGCGGGTCCGAAGCCATTCCCTTGGCTCGTTCCAGCAGCAGCGTGGAGAACGCCTTGTAGGCCTTCGCCAGTTCCAGCTGCCGGGTCGCGCGCCGGGTGGTCTGCTCGATCAGCGCGCGGATTTCGTCGACGCGCTTGCCGCCCAGGTCGAGGAACGGGCCGCCGCGCATCGCCGGATCCTTGCAGGCCGCCGCATGCATCATCGGCGATGCGGCATAGGACTTCAGCAGCGGCAGGAACCGCTCGGCCACGTTGAGGGCGGCGGTCAACGGCGGAAGCGTGTGAAACCACGCGTACCAGCCGTTGATCAGCGGTTCGAACTGGATGTTTTGTCGCAGGTAGACCTGCGTGTTGGACGAAATAGTCAACGAAGGCTCCTTAGAATGCGCTGAGTTCGACGGTGGGTTGGCGGGCTTCGGCGTGCAGCGCGCGTTGTCCCAGGGTCAGGTTCCGGATGCGAACGCCCGGATTGGCAAGCACTTCCCCGATGACGGACGTCAGTTCGTCGGCGAGGCCTTGCACCAGGGCCTCGCTGAACCGCCCGGCGTGATAGACGACGCTGATCGCGAGGCCCTCGGCGCGCGGTTCGGCCAGGAACCAGAAGTCCGTCGCGGCTTCCGCGTCCGCGCCCTGCAGGTCGTGGTCCGGCAGTTCGGCGATGTGCACTTGTCCCGCGTAGCGATCGACGGCGCCTTGTCGCTGGTTCTGCAGCGTCAGGCCGATGTCGAAGAGCGGATTGCGCCCCGCAACGCGCTTGATGTGCAGCTCGTCGAGCAAGCGATCCAGCGGATACAGCGGGTGCGAGAACGCTTCGAGGGTGGTGTCCCGCACCCGGGTCAGCAGCGTGTCGAACCGATCGTCGCCGGCGACGCGATCGCGCAGCGCCAGCACGTTCAGGTAGGGGCCGACCTGCGACTCGAGTTCGGGCAGCTCGCGGCCCGCGACCGGCGTGCCGACGACGATGTCCTCCTGGCCGGAACGGCGGTAGAACAGCGCCTTGATCGCGGACAGCAGCGCGATGAACAAGGTCGCGCCGTGGCGCTTGCCGAGCGATTCCAGCGCCGTCGTCTCGGCGGCGGGCAGTTCGAATTGCCAGGATTTCCAGCTCGGCGCGGCCGGCTGCTCGAGGTCGCCCGGCAGTTCCAGCGCGCGCAGGCCGCCGCCCAGCTTGGTCAGCCAGTATTCCTTCATGCGTTCGCCGTCCGGCCCGGCGAGCAGGCGGTTCAGCCAGCCGGCGTAATCCTTGTACTGGATCGGGAGGGCGGGCAACGGATTGTCGCGACGCTGGACGAACGCGTCATAGATCTTCGACAGGTCGTCGAGCAGCACCTCCGTGGACCAGCCGTCGCTCACGATGTGATGCATCGTGCAGATGCAGACGTGACGGACTTCGGAGAGCCTGAGCAGCTTGACGCGGAAGAGCGGACCGGTGGCGAGATCCATCGGCGCGAGCCGTTCGCTCGCATGGATCGACATGGCCTGCGCATCGCGGTCCTCGGCATCCTGCAGATCCACGACCTCGACCGCGAAGGCGGCTTCGCCGGGCGGCAGCACTTGCTGGACCGGCTGATTGCCTGCCAGCACGAAACGCGTGCGCAAGATCTCGTGACGTTCGCTCAACGCGCGGAACGCCCGCACGAGCGCGTCCACGTCCAGCACGCCCTCGAACAGCAGGGACGTGGGCAGCGGCCCGCCGGCTTGCGCCGCAGTGAGGCGATCCTGGACCCACAGCCGCGTCTGGGCGGGAGAGAGTTCGTAGTGCGCCTGCGCCGGCAGCGGCGTCACCGGCGCGTAATCGATCGGCTGCGTATCGGCGATGCGCTTCGCGAGGCTCGAAATGGTGGGGTGCGCGAACAGGCTGCGGATTTCCAGCTTCGCATGCAGATCGCGACGGATGCGCGCGACGACCTTCGTCGCGGAGAGCGAATTGCCGCCCAGCTCGAAGAAATTGGCGGTCGTGCTGATCCGCGCCTTGCCGAGCACTTCCTGCCAGATTGCCGTCAACTGCGCTTCGAGCGCGTTGACGGGCGCAACGTGGTCCAGGCCGTCGCCGGGTTCGGGCAGCCTGGCGCGATCGAGCTTGCCGTTGGGCAGATGCTCGAACGCGGTCACGACGACGAACGAGGAGGGCACCATGTAATCCGGCAGCCGCTGCCGCAGGTGGCCGCGCACCGCTTCGATCAGTTCGGCTTCGGGGTGCGACGAGCGCAACCATGCGACGAGTCGCGCGCCGTCGTCCACGCCGCGCAGCGCCACGACGGCGGCGTCGACCAGCGGGTGCGAAGTCAACGCCGCCTCGATTTCGCCGGGTTCGATGCGCAGGCCGCGCAGCTTGATCTGATGGTCGATGCGGCCGAGGAACTCGATGTTGCCGTCGGGCCGGTAGCGCGCGAGATCGCCGGTGCGATAGAGGCGTGCATGCGGGTCGTTGGAGAACGGATCGGCGATGAACTTCTCGGCGCTCAGTTCGGGCTCGCCGTGGTAGCCGCGGCCGACCGGCGTGCCGCCGATCAGCAGCTCGCCCGCCACGCCGACCGGCGTGGGCTGCAGCTGCGCGTCCACGATGTAGAGGCGGGTGTTGGCGATGGGCCGGCCGATCGGGACGATGCGGTGCGGGTCGTCGCGCCGGCATGCCCAGGCGGTCACGTCGACGGCGGCCTCGGTGGGGCCGTAGAGGTTGAACAGCGAAACGTCGAGGCGCGCGAAGCAACGCTGCTGCAGGTCGAACGGCAGCGCCTCGCCGCTGCACACGACGCGGCGCAGCGACGCGCAGTGCGCGTCGAGGTCCGGATGATCGAGAAAGGCGCGCAGCATCGACGGCACGAAATGGATCGTGGTGATCCGTTCGCGCTCGATGAGTTCGACCAGGTAGTCGGTCTCGCGCTGGCCGCCGGGGCGGGCGAACACGAGGCGCGCGCCGACGGTGAGCGGCCAGAAGAATTCCCAGACCGAGACGTCGAAGCTGAACGGGGTTTTCTGCAGCACGGCATCGTCGGCGTCGAGCGCGTAGGCGTGCTGCATCCAGAGGATGCGGTTGGTGATGGCGCGATGGGTGTTGAGCGCGCCCTTGGGCCTGCCGGTCGAACCGGAGGTGTAGATCATGTAGGCGAGGTTCTCGCCGTTCAGCGCAGGCGCGGGGTTGGACGCGGGCGCGGCATCGAGCTCGAGCGTGTCGCGATCGACGACGATCACGCGGGCGTCGGTGTCGGGCAGCGCGTCAAGCAGATGCTGCTGGGTGAGGAGCCAGCGCAACTGCGCGTTGTCGATCATGAAGCGCACGCGCTCGGCGGGGTACTCGGGGTCGACGGGGACGTAAGCGCCGCCGGCCTTGAGGATCGCGAGCAGCGCGACGATCATGTCGAGCGAACGCTCCATCGCCACGCCGACGAGGGCGTCGGGAACGACGCCGAGCTCGATGAGGCGATGGGCGAGGCGATTGGCGCGCAGGTTGAGTTCGGCATAGGTGAGCGAGGCGTCGTCGCAGACGGCGGCGATGGCGTCGGGCGTGCGCTCGATCTGTTGTTCGAACAGCCGATGCAGCGGCTGCGTGGCGTCGGCGCCGAAATCCGTCTCGGTCCGGTTCCATTCGACGGTCAGCAGGTTCCGCTCCGCATCGCTCAGCAACGGCAGCCGGGCAACGGCAGCCGACGCATCGTCCGTGAGACGCATCAGCAAGGTCCGGTAGATGGCGAGGAAACGTTGCACCGTGCTCGCGTCGAACAGATCGGTGTTGTAGTCGCAATCGATCAGGAGTTCCTGCCCTGCGTCGAGCACGTTGACGTTCAGATCGAACGCGGTATAGCGGATCAGCGGGGCCACGAGGCCGACCGTCAGGCCGGGCAGTTCGGGCAGTGCCGACACGGGTTCGAGGTTGAAGACCGCCGATACCAGCGGCGCGGCGTTGAGATCGCGCTGTGCGCCGATTTCGCGGACCAGCTCGGCGAACGGATAATCCTGGTGCTCGAGCGCATCGAGCAGGTTCTGCCGGGTGCCGGCCAGGAAGCTGGCCACGGTGGCCTGCTCGGGCAGCGTGGAGCGCAGCGGCAGCAGATGCGTGCAGTAGCCGGCGAGGCGATCGCTGCCGGCCACGGAGCGGCCGGTCACCGGGATGCCGGTGACGATCTCCTGCTGGCCGGCGATGCGGTGCAGGAACAGATTGAAGCCCGCGAGCAGCATCATGTAGAGCGTGCAGCCGTTCTGACGGGCGGCGGCGCGCAGCGACCCGGCCTCCGCCGCGTCCAGATGCAGGGACACGCGCTCGCCGTGAAACGTCTTCACCGCGGGCCGCGAGTAGTCCAACGGAAGATTCAGCGGTTCGGCCCGGCGCGCGCATTGCTCGAGCCAGTACGCGCGATTCGCTTTCGTTTCCGGGCTGTGGCGCTGGCCGTCGAGCTGCTTCAGGTACTCGCGGAACTGCAGCGGCGCCGCGGCCGGTGCCGCACCGGCATACGCGCGGGCCAGATCCTCGAGCAGGATGCCGAACGTCGAGCCGTCGCAGATGATGTGATGGGCCGTCATCACCAGCAGGTGACGCTCGCTGTCCAGGCGCACGAGCGCGGCGCGAAACAGCGGACCGTTCACCAGGTCGAACGGCTGGCGGCTTTCGTGGTCCCGCCACGCGTCCTGGTCCGTGTCGATCAGCGGAATCTGGAGTTTCAGCGACGGATGCACGATCTGGCCCGACCCGTCCGGCGTCAACGTGGTGCGCAGCGCCTCGTGCCGATCGACGAGACCCTGGACGGCCGCGCGCATGGCGGCCTCGTCGAGCCGGCCATTCAGTTCGAGGGTGGTGTTGACGTTGTAGGCCAGCGATCCTTCGGGATCGACTTCCGACAGGATCCACAGCTGGCGTTGCGCTTCGCTCAGCGCAGCCACCGTGCCGTGCTTCGAGTGCGGCCGGATGAAACCGCCCCGGCGCAGGTCGGCGACGCTGTCCTTCACCGCCCGGATGAACCGGTCGATATCGGCATCCGTATGCGCGGTGGAGAGGAAGCAGGTGCGCCATTCCCAGATGTAGATGCCCTTTTCGAGCATGTGATAGAAGAACAGGTCGAGGTTCTCGGTGAATTCGAAGCGGAACATCGAGCCGAACCACGTGACCTTGATCGGCGCCTCGGCCTCCGCGAAGAACGCATTCAACGTCTCGGCGATTTGCGCGGTCCGTTCGTTGAGCGCGGCCTGCAGCGCCGGACCTTCCTGTTCGATCTTCTCCAGCACGGCCAGCGCGGCCGCCATCGCGAGCGGATACTGGCAGAACGTGCCGCCGAACGCGGTGCGGTCCGCGGCGGGGAACGAGTGGTCGCCGTAGGTCCACATGCCGCCGTCGATGGCGTCCATGAAGCGGCTGGTGCCGGCGATGACGCCCAGCGGCAGGCCGCCACCGATGATCTTGCCGTACGTCGCGAGATCGGCCCGGATGCCGAACATGGCCTGGGAGCCGCCCGGGTGGACGCGGAAGCCGGTGATCATTTCGTCGAAAATCAGCGCGACGCCGGCCTCCTCGGTGATGCGGCGCAACTCCTTGAGAAACGCGACGGGCTGCAGGGACGGGTTGCGGCTCTGCACCGGCTCCACCATCACGGCGGCGAGGCTCGACGCCATGCCGCGAATGGCCTCGAGCGCGGCGTCGCTGCCGTAGTCGAGCAGGATCATGTTCTCGACCGAACCGAACGGCACGCCGGGGGCGATGGTTTCCGTCACGCCTTCCGCGTTCGCCGCGGCGAGCGTGCCGTCGGCATGGCCGTGATACGAATGCGTGAACATCACGATCTTGTCGCGCCCGGTCACGGCGCGCGCGAGCCGCATGGCGGTCATGACGGCCTCGGTGCCGGTGTTCGAGAACGCCACGCGATCGAGGCCGGTGACGCGGGCAAAGCGCGCGGCCACTTCGCCGACGAGGCTGGAGCGCGCGCCCAGTTCGAGCGGGCGTTGCCATTCGCGGGTGACCTGCTGCTGGATGAAGTCCGGCGTGTGACCGAACAGATGCACGCCGAAGCCCATCGTGAAATCGATGTACTCGTTGCCGTCGATATCCCACAGCCGCGAACCGGCCGCGCGATCGCCGACGATCGGATACAGCATCTCCTTGGTCGAAAAGCGGAAGCCGACCGTGGCACGGCTGTCGGCCAGCACCGGGCGGGACGCCTGCACCGAGTCCTTCGATTTCCGGGTGCGCGTCGTGTAGCGCACGATCAGCGCTTCGAGATGCTCCTGCTGCACGGCGGACAAGCCGCGCGCCCGCTGTTCGACCGGGCTGCCCCACGGCATCATCGGCTTGGACGGTCGATTGTCCGCCGCGGCCGCAGCTGCAGGCGCGGGCGCGGGCTTCGTTGCGGACGCGGCGGCCGGGACCGCGATCGCGGCCGTGGGTGCGACGCTCGCCGTGCTCGCGACGGCTTGTGCGGCGAGCGTCGTCGGCCGGACGCCGGCCTGGCCGGTCAGCGACGTGTGCAGCAGTTCCATCTGCTGGCTCATCACGCGGGACAGCAGCTGATTCTGCTCCCGCAACACGCGCTCGACCGTGGAGCCGCCTTCGGCCGCCACCCATTCCGCCGGGGCGGCGGCGAGCGGCGCAAGCACCTCCGCAGACTGCGCGACCGCGACCGCCGCCGTGGACGGCCCTGCGACGGACTCGGCCTCGGACGGCGCGGCGGCCGCCGGCAGATTGTCCGCGACATACTCGGCGAGCGCCTGCACCGTCGCCAGGTCTTCGAAGAAGCGGCGCATGGCCAGCTTCACGCCGTACTGCTTCTCGATGTGCCGGATGGCCTCGATCAGCACGATCGAGTCGGCGCCCATCTCCAGGAACGGCAGGTCGATGTTGATGGTGGCGGGATCGGCCTGGATCAATTCGCCGATCTTGCCGCGAAGCCATTCGAGAACCTCGCCGCTACGGTTGTGCGCCGGCGTGGCGGCGATGGGTGATGCGATTGTCTGAGTCATGGACGTGTCCGCTTTCTGGAACCAGGTACGGCTGCGTTGGAAGGGATAGGACGGCAATGCGACGCGCGTGGGCGCGGGTGTTTCGGTCGAGGCCCAATCGACATCGACGCCGCGGGCATACAGGCTCGACAGCGTTTCGACCAGCGCTTGCTGCTCGACTTGCGGCCGCTGCAGGCCAAGGAACTGGATCCCGGCGTCCGGCGCACAGCACGCGCGGGCCAGGTTGACGAGCACCGGCTTGGGGCCGATTTCTACCAGCACGTTGAAACCGGCTTCGGCGAGGCGCTCGACGCTGCTCGCGAACTGCACCGGCTCCCGGCAGTGACGGCGCCAGTACGCGTCGGTGGGCGCCTCGTCCATCACGGCGCCCGTGAGATTCGAATAGAACGGGATCGCCGGGCGCGCGACGCGCACGGCTTTCGCCACGGCCTGGAAGCGGTCCAGCATCGGCTCGACCAGCGGCGAGTGGAACGCGTGCGACGTATTGAGCATCACGGACCGGATGTCCTGCGCAGCGAACGCGTCGACCAGCATCGCGATACGCTCGCGCTTGCCGGAGATCACGATGCTCGCCGGACCGTTGACGGCCGCCACCGCGACGTCGTGCGGATAGGCCTTGATCGCGCGCTCGACCGTCGCGAGGTCGGTGAAAATGGCCGCCATCTCGCCGTCGCGGGGCAACGCCTGCATCAGCCGGCCGCGTTCGGCGATCAGCCGCAGGCCGTCTTCCGGCGAGAAGACGCCGGCCGCGCAAGCCGCCGCGTACTCGCCGACGCTGTGGCCCATCACGGCGTCGGGCACCACGCCGAACGACGCCAGCAACGTGGTGAGCGCGAACTGCAGCGAGAACAGGGCCGGCTGGCTGTAGCCGGTCTGGTGGATCTCCTCGCCCTGGGCGGACAGCACCTCGAGCAACGGTTTGTCGAGCAGCGGATCGGCCACCGCGCGGCAGCGGTCGATGGCGTCGCGGAACACCGGATACGCGTCGTACAGACGGCGGCCCATGCCGGCGTATTGCGAGCCCTGGCCGGTGAACAGGAATGCCATCTTCACGCGGGGGGCGGGCCGCGCCGCGCCGGCGGGTTCCTTCGCCTGGAATGCGCGCAGCTTGTCGATGGCGTCCTCGAGCGACGTCACCGGCAGCGCCAGCCGATGCGCGAAATGCGAGCGGCCGGTCGCCGCCGAAAACGCCACGGCCGCGATATCGAGACCGGGTTCGGCTTCGAGCCGCCGCTGATAGCGCCCGGCAAGCTCTCGCAATGCCGCCGGCGTCTTGGCCGACAGCACCAGCGGATGCACCTTGTGTTTCGACGGCGTCGCCGGCCGCGCCGGCGCGGGCGCTTCTTCCAGCACCAGGTGGGCATTGGTGCCGCTCGCGCCGAACGCGCTGACGCCGGCTCGCCGTGGCCGCTCGCCGCGCGGCCACGCGCTCGCCTCGGCGCAGATCTCGAGCGGCAGCGCGTCCCACTGCACCAGCGGGCTCGGGTGGCGGAAATGCAGGTGGGCGGGAAGGCGGTCGTGGTTCAGCGACAGCACGACCTTGATGACCCCCGCGATGCCGGCGGCGGATTCCGTGTGGCCGATGTTGGTTTTCACCGAGCCGACGCGCAGCCGCCGGCCCCCGTCGCGGCCTTCGCCGAACACCGTCGCCAGTGCCTGCACCTCGACGGGATCGCCCAGCGGGGTGCCGGTGCCGTGCGCTTCCACGTAATCGATGGACGCGGCGGGAAGCCCGCCCAGCGCCTGGCGGATCACGGCTTCCTGCGCGCGTCCGTTCGGCGCGGTAAAGCCGCTCGACGCGCCGTCGTGGTTGACGGCCGAGCCACGCAGCACGGCCAGCACGCGATCGCCCGCGGCAAGCGCATCGGACAGGCGCTTGAGCACCAGCGCGCCGCAGCCTTCGCTGCGCACGAAGCCGTCCGCCGCCGCGTCGAAGGTCTTGCAGCGGCCGTCGGGCGCCAGCGCCCGCGTGCGCGAGACGGCGATGGAGTTGTCCGGCGACAGGATCAGATTGACGCCGCCCGCGATCGCGAGATCGCACTCGCCGGTGCGCAGATTCTGGCTGGCGGTATGGATCGCGGTGAGCGACGACGAGCAGGCGGTGTCGATCGCCATGCTCGGCCCCTGCACGCCCAGCCCATAGGAGATGCGGCCGGCCGCCGTGTTGAGCGGATTGCCGGTGAAGAAATAGCCGTCGATGCCGCTGCCGCCGCCGTTGCGAAGCTGCAGGTTCGCGTAATCGTTGGTGGTGATGCCGACGAAGACGCCGGTCCGGCTGCCCTTGAGACTGTCGACGGGAATGCCGGCATGCTCCAGCGCTTCATGACTGACTTCGAGCAACAGGCGCTGCTGCGGGTCCATCGCGGCTGCTTCGCGCGGCGTGATGCGGAAAAAGGCCGGATCGAACTGATCGACGTCGTCGAGAAAACCGCCGAAGCGGCAGTACATGCGCCCCGGCGCTTCCGGATCGGGATCGTAGTACGCGTCGACATCCCAGCGCTCGCGCGGCACTTCGGAGATCGCATCCACCCCGTCGTTCAGCAGCCGCCAATAGGCGTCGAGATCGTGCGCGGCGCCCGGAAACCGGCAACTCATGCCGACGATGGCGATCGGTTCCGGCGTGCCGGCCTCGCGGGCCTCGATGGCCGGCGCGACCGCCCGCGGCTGCGCCGGCACGGCCTGCGTCGGCGCCGCGTGCGCGTCCGGCGCCGTGCCGGACGACTGCTCCGCCAGGAAATCCGCGAGGGCGTTGACCGTCGGATGATCGAACAACAGCGCGACCGACAACGGGATGCCCAGCGCCTTTTCGAGGTGCGTGCGCACGTCCAGCGCCATCAGCGAATCCATGCCCATCTCGAAGAAGCCGAGGTCGCGATCCAGCGTCCCCGCTCCGTAGCCGAGCACCTGGGCAACCGCGCGATCGATGCTGTCCGCCAGCAGGCGCTTTCGCTCGCGCGGCGATGAGCCGCTCAACGCCGGCATCGCCGGCGCGCCCGGCGGGCTTCCACCCACCCGCACGCGGTCGAGGAACGGCTTGGGTCCGCGCGCCTCGTAGGAGCCCTGGAACAGCGCCAGGTCGATATCGACGACCGCCACCTGGGGCACGGCGGGGAGGTGATCCAGCACGTCGAGCGCACGATCCGCCGCCAGCGAACGGATGCCGACACGCCGCAGCAGTGCTTCCGCCTCGGGGAACGTCATGCCGCCTTGCGCCCAGGGCCCCCAGTTCACGCTCAGGGCCGGCAGGCCCCGGCTGCGGCGATGATGCGCGAGCGCGTCGAGGAATCGATTCGCGGCACTGTAGTGCGCCTGCTCACGCGAACCCCACGCGGACGCGATCGACGAGAACAGGATGAAGAAATCGAGCGGGAAGTGCTCGCTTTGCTGATGGAGCAGCCACGCGCCGGCGACCTTGGGTTGCAGGACCGCGTCGAGCTCCTCGCGCTCGACCTGCATGATCGGCTTGTAGCCGACGATGCCGGCCGCATGCACGATGCCCCGCAGCGGCACGCCGTCGCGCCGGAGCGCGGCGAAAAAATCGGCGACCGCCACCGGGTCGGCGATATCGAGGCGCTCGCAGCGCAGCGACACGTTCCGCTCGCGCAGCTCGGCGATCGCCCGCCGGCTCTCGTCGCTCGCGGCGCCTTGCCGGCCGACCAGGATCAGCGTGCCTGCCCCGCGCGCCGCCAGCCACCGGGCGGTGTGCAGCCCGAGCGCGCCGAACCCGCCGGTGATCAGGTAGGCCGCGTCCGGTTCGACCCGCAGCGCGGCCGTTTCGGCTTGCGCGAGCGGGCTCAGGCGCGCGGCATGGCGCGCGCCGTGCCGCAACGCCACCTGTTCTTCGCGGCTCTCGCCGAGCATCTCCTGAAGCAGCGCCTGCGTCTCGTCTTCCGGCGCGGCCGGATCGAGATCGATCGCGGTTCCGAACCATTCCGGATGCTCGATCATCGCCCCGCGTGCCAGGCCCGACAGCGCAGCCTGTGCGAACCCCGACACGTGCGGCGCTGCGCCGGCTTCCACCGCGTCGCGCGTGACTACCCAGATCCTGGGCCGGGTCGAAGGCGTCCACTCGCGCTCGCTGCCGACCAGCGCATGCACGAGATGCAGCAGGGCAGTGGACATGCGCGTCTCGCCGACGGCTTCGTCCAGCGCCCATAGAAAGACGATGCGCTGGCCGGGGGCGGCGGTCTCGTTCAGCAAGCGGACGAAATCGTCCGGCCGCTCGGGCGCGATCTGCCGGCCCGCTTCCGCGCCGGCGCCATGGTCAGGGCCGGGGCGCACCAGCGAGCAGGATGCGCCGCGCTCCCGCAGCAGCGCCGCGAGCCGCTCGCCGACACCGCTCTCGTCCGCGAAGATCAGCCACGGCGACGCGTCGGCGGCGAACCGGGCCGCCGGCAACGCGGCTTGCGGCTCCCACACCACGTGATAGAGCGGGTGTGCGGTCGGGGCGGCGGTTGCGGCGGGGGCGAACGCAGTCCTGAGCAGGTCCGGAAAGGCGTTCAGCACGTCCTCCGAGTACTTGCCTGACGACTTGAGGTGCCGCAACGCTTCGTCGATGCTGCCGGCATCCATGCCGACGATCGGCGACTGGATCTGCTCCAGGCTGAAGCGCTGCCGCTCGAACGGGTAGTTCGGCAGGGTCGTGGCGGGCTGGGCGGGCGCCGGGAACAGCGCGCTCCAGTCGAACTGCCAGCCCTGCACGTACCGCACCGCGAGTGCGCGCTCCAGTGCATCGCCGGCGCATGGCGGCGGCAGCCAGCCGTCGACGAGCCCCTCCGGCGCGTCGGCTTGCTCCGACGCCCCGGCAAGCTGCAGCCAGTACTGCGGATGCGTCACCTCGTCGGTCACTTCGGCACCGAGGCAGCCGGAGATCAGGCGGACCGACGGCCGTGCGAGCGGCGTGTCCTGAAGTGCGGCGCGCAACGCTTCGGCATCCGACCGGGCGGCCACGAGGCGCAGCGCGTCGGCAACGCTCACGACGCCCGCCACGCAGGCCGCGACATATTCGCCGACGCCGTGGCCCGACACGACGGACGGGTGGATGCCCCATCCCTTCCACAGTTCCGCCCACGCGAACTGGATCGCGAAGCGGCCCGCGTCGGTATCGAGTGCCTCCAGCGGCACCGAGCAACGCGCGAACGCGTCGCGGAACAGCGGTTCCGACGCGTGGAGCTCGCGCGCGACGCCGGTGTCCGGCGCGCTGAAACTGAAGCCCATGCGCAACGGCTTGCCCGTGCGCGCCGCGGCCGCCGACGCTTCCCTCACGCCCGACACATAGGCCGCGCGAAACGGATAGTGACTCCGTCCGGTGGCCGCGGCGCGGCAGATGGCGGCCAGCTCCCGCGGCGTCGCGCCGGCGATCGCGCGCTCGTAGCGTTGCGCGAGCGCCGCCAGCGCCGCTTCGGATTTGGCCGACAGCAGCAGCAGCCCGCGCTGCGCTGCGTGCGCCGGCGCGACGGGCGGTTCCTCGACGATCGCGTGGGCATTGGTGCCGCTGAATCCGAACGCGCTCACCCCGGCGATTCGCCTGCGTTCCCCGCGCCGCCACGCGACCGGATCGGCCGCGACGCGGATCGGGATGTCCTGCCACGGCGTATGCGGATTGGGCTGCGTGAAATGCAGGTGCGCCGGAATCCGGTCGTGCTCGAACGACAGCAGGACCTTGATCAGGCCGGCGATGCCGGAGGCCGATTCCAGATGCCCGATATTGGTCTTGACCGAACCGATCACGAGCGGCTCGGTCGCCGCGCGCCCGGGGCCGTAGACGCCGGCCAGCGCTTCGACCTCGATCGGGTCGCCGAGGGACGTCCCGGTACCGTGGGCCTCGACATAGGAGACGTCGCCGGGCGCGAGGCCGGCCTGGTTCAGTGCGCGGCGGATCACCCGTTCCTGCGAATCGCGGCTCGGAACGGTCAGCCCGCCGCCCGCGCCGCCCTGGTCGACCGCCGTGCCGCGCACGATGCCGAGCACCCGGTCGCCGTCGGCGAGCGCGTCGGCGAGGCGCTTGAGCACCACCATGCCGCACCCTTCGCCGCGCACATAGCCGTCCGCCGCCGCGTCGAAGGTCTTGCAGCGTCCGTCCGGCGACAGCATGCGCGCTTGCGAGAAACTGACCATCACCTCGGGCGACAGCATCAGGTTGACGCCGCCCGCGAGCGCCATGTTGCTTTCCCGCGAGCGCAGGCTTTCGCAGGCCAGGTGCAGGCAGACCAGCGACGACGAGCAGGCGGTATCGATCGCCATGCTCGGGCCGGTGAGGCCCAGCACGAACGACAGCCGGCCCGCGGCCATGTTCAGCGCGCTGCCCGTGCCGGCGTAGCTGCTCGACGGCATCGACGCATTGGACACCTGGATCGCATGATCGAAGCAGGTAATGCCGACGTACACGCCCGTGGCGGACTGCCGGAAGCGCTCGGGCGCGAGATGGGCGTTCTCGAGCGCCTCCCAGGCCACTTCGAGCAGGAGCCGTTGCTGCGGATCGAGGTAGGTCGCTTCGCGCGGCGCGATCCCGAAGAACGCCGCGTCGAATTGATCCACACGTTCGAGAAAGGCGCCGTGGCGGGTCGCCATCTTGCCGGGCGTGGACGGATCGGGGTCGTAATAGCGATCGATGTCCCAGCGTTCGCCCGGCACTTCGGTGACGGCATCGCGCGCGTCGTCGAGCAACTGCCAGAACGCGTCCGGCGTATCGCTGCGGCCGGGGAAGCGGCAAGCCATGCCGATGACGGCGATCGGCTCGTTGCGGTCCGAACGCAGCGCCGCGATTTCCGCGCGCCGCAGGCGCAGTTCGTCGAGCGCGGCTTTCAGTGCATGCGTGGCCTTGGCGTTCATTGGGCGCCGATCTCCTGGGCAATCAGTTCGGAAAGGTCGTCCTCGTCGAGGTCGTCGGATGCTTTATCGACGACAGGCGCGGGGAGCGACGGCGACAGTTCGTCGAGAACGAACCGGGCGAGCGTTTGCAGGTTCGGATAGGAAAAGAACAGCGTCGCGCGAAACGGCCTTCCGAACACCTTGGTGAGGCGGTCGGTCAGTTCGAGCGCGATCAGCGAATCCAGGCCGAGATCGAGCAGCGATTGCTCGGGCGCAATGGCGTCGGGGCCGGAGAGCCGCAGCGTCTCGGCCAGCATCTTCGCGAGCGTGTCGGTGATGAGCTCGATCCGCTCGCGCGGCGGGCACGCATGCAGCTGGCGCAGCAATGCCGTCTCTTGCTGCGCAGGCTGCGCGGCCGGTTGCGCCAGTTCGGAAAACAGCGCCGACCCGGCGGCCGGCGCATCGACCCGGAACAGGGTCGGCCAGTCGATGCGCGCCACCCCGGACTGGGCGACGCCCGACGCCATCAGCCGTTCCAGCGTCGCGATGGCCAGTTCGGGCGGCAGCGTGCCGACGCCGAGCGCAGCCAGTTGTTCGTGCGCGCGCCGTCCGTAGTCGGTGGCGGCATGGCCGATGTCCGCCCACGGCCCCCAATTGACGCTGAGCCCCGGTTTCCCCTGCGCGCGCCGATGCTGCGCGAGGGCGTCGAGGAAGCTGTTCGCCGCCGCGTAGTTGCCCTGGCCCGGCATGGTGATCAGCGCGGCCATCGACGAGAACAGGACGAAATGGTCGAGCGGCAAGTCGGCCGTCAGCTCGTGCAGATACCAGGCGCCGTCGGCCTTGCCGCTTCCGGCGCGATGGAAGAAGTCGTCGTCCTGGCGCGTCAGCAGCGCATCGTCGAGCGCGCCGGCGAGGTGAAATACCCCCTTGAGCGGCGGCATCGAACGCGCGATTTCGCCGAGCGCTTGCGCGACGTCCTCGCGACGCGACAGGTCGGCGCGAACGAACTGCGCGTCGAGCGTCCGCAGGATTTTCTCGGCTGCCGGGGAGGGCGCGCCGCGCCCGAGCAGTACGACTTTGCCGGCGCCGTTGGCGGCGAGCCAGGACGCGAGCCGCAGGCCGAGCCCGCCGAGCCCGCCGGTCACCAGATAGGTCGCGTCATGGTGGAACCTGATCGGACGGTGGCTGACGAATTCGCGATCGTCGCGGGCGATACGCGCGACGTAGCGCTGTCCGCGGCGAAACGCGATCATGTCTTCACGGCCGCCGGCCTGTACCGCTTGCACGATGTGCGCCGCTGACGGCTGTGCGGGATCGAGGTCGACCAGCCCGCCCCACATCGCCGCGTGCTCCACGGCGATCGCGCGGCCCAATCCCCACAGGGGGGCCTGCGCGACGGCGGTCGATTCGCCGTCCAGCACATTCATCGCACCCGACGTCACCAGCCACAGACGCGCCTGCCGGGCTGCCGGTGCGCGTGACGCGAGCGCCCTGACCAGTTGCAGCACGCTCGCGCTGGCACGTCGTCTCGATTCGATGTCGGCGGGCGCGAGATCGAGACTCCACAGGTGAATGACGCCCTTCAGCGGCCGGTCGAGCGCGGGCAGTTCCGGCGTCGCGTCGGCGAAGCGCAGCGTGCACGTATCGCCGGCGCTCTCCAGCAGGCCGGACAGTTGCGCGCCGACGCCGCCACGGTCCGCGAGAATCAGCCACTCGCCCTGCGCCGAACCGCCGGTTGCCGCGTCGACGCTCGACGGTCTCCAGACGCGCCGATAAAGCAGCGCGGACAAGTCGTGCCGCTCGACGGTTCGCCCGGAACGCACATGCTGCAACCGCAGCGCATTGATCTCGATCAGCAGTCGCCCGGCGAGGTCGTGGACGCGGATATCGCCCTCCAGCGCGCCTTGCCCGCTCGGCTTGCGCAGCGTGGCGTGACTCCACGCATCTGCTGACGACAGCGGCTGATGAACCCGTACCGCGCCGATCGAACTGGGCAGGTACAGGTCGCCCGCCTCCAGCGCGTCCGGATCGATGGCGGCGGCGAGCACGCGGCTGCACGCGTCGAGAAAAGCGGGGTGCACCTGGTATTGCGACGATGCCAGCGCGTCCGCCGGCAGGCTGATTTTCCCCAGCGCCTCGCCGGCCGTGCGCCAGATCTGCTGGATTGCGTTGAACACGCCGTCGATCTGCACGCCGTGCTGCCGGATTTCGCCATTGAAGTCGGCGCCCGAAGTCGTTTCGGTGCAGCGGGCCTGCACCGCAGCGGCATCGAATCTCGTCGGCGCGGCGGATCGCCTGGGGGCGCACATCTCCCGTAGTCGACGCAACTGCGGAAGATTGCCGAGGATCAGCTCGACCGGCGGACCGAAATCGAGCAGGCAGGCCACTTCGTCCACGCCGATCGACTCGAGATCCCGCACCAGTTCGACGCAGGTTTCCGGCGTGCCGATGAGGCCGCGCGATTGCGCGAAGCGTTCATAGAGAAACTCGACGAACTCGTCCAGTTCGCGCGCGCCCATCGCGCGCACGTCCACCGACTGGCCGCGGCTCTGCGCCAGCCCGTTCAACAGCCCGATATTGCTGCGGATGTAGTTGCAGAACGGCGCGCGCGCCTGCTCGCGCACCCGCGCCGCATCGTCGCCGACGAACGTGTGCAGCATCACGGACACGGTGCCGGCCGCCGGATCGAAGCCATGCTTTGCGCGCGCGTCGCGGTAGAGGGCGATCTTGTGCGCGAGCTGGTCCCGATCCTGGTCGAGCACGTGGGTCAGCAGGTTGGCGCCGACTTCGCCGGCGCGCACGAAGGTCTGCGGATTGCTCGCGGCAGTCACCCAGACGGGCAGTTCCGGCTGCACCGGCGTCGGATAGATGCGCAACTGCACCGGCTTGCCGACGCCGTTCTTCGCATCCAGCGACCCGCCGCGCCACAGATGCTGGACGGCGCGCATCGTGGTCAGCATGTCGTCCTGCCGGGTCGCGTATTTGTCCGGCGCGAACACGAAGTCGTCCGGATTCCATCCGGACGCGAACGACACGCCCACGCGGCCGTTCGACAGGTTGTCCACCATGGACCATTCTTCCGCGATCCGGATCGGGTTGTGCAGCGCTGCGACCACGCTGCCCGCGACCAGCTTCACGCGTCGGGTGGCAGCGGCAAGCGCGGCGTGCAGGACAGCGGGATTCGGGTACAGCGAGCCGAATTCGGTGAAATGGCGCTCCGGCACCCAGACGCTGGAAAACCCGTTCGCATCGGCGAAACGCGCGCTTTCCATCACGAGCTGGTACTTGTTGCCGGACAGCGCTTCTTCACTGCTGGCGAAGAACATCAGGCCGAATTTCATGCGTGGCTCCGATCCGATTCGTGAATTTCGGCACTCGCGCACATCTGCCATGTCGCGGCGGCGCTGGTGTCCTCGATCCGGTGATAGACAGCAAACGAAAACGGTCCCCAGGACTGGCGACTCAGCACGGTCTGCACGGTGCACGATTCATGCGGATGCAGCGGCAACGGCGCATGCAGTGCGAGGTCCTTCAACGTGGTATGGCTGGCGGCGCCGATTTCCGAGGTCGCCGCCAGCGCCATTTCCACATAGGCGGAATAGGGCAGCACGGGCGATCCCTTGACGCGATGACCGCTGAGAAAGGTGGTTGCCGGAGCGTCAAGACGCGACTGCCAGATCCACGTGGCCGGCGAATGCGCGTGCGGCTCCATGAGGCGCCCGAGCAACGGATGCCGAGGCGCGCGTGGACTGATCCAGAAGCCGCGACGCTCGAACGGGTAGGTCGGCAGGGCGAGCCGGCGGCGCGGGGCGTCCTGCTCCACGGCATCCCAGTTGATGGACGCGCCGCGTATGTAGAGCTCGGCGAGCGTGTGCAGGATCGTGTCCCACGCGGCCGTATGCGCGCCGATTTCGATCACGATGCCGGGGTTTCCCGCCGCACCGCCGTCCGGCACCTGCGGCACGCCCGCCAGCGAGGCTGCGGCGCGATGCCCGTCGCCCGTGCTGCTGACGGCGTCCGGCGTAATGCCGAAGGACATCCACAGTTGCGCGAGCGCGCGCTGGAATGCCGTGAACCCGGCTTCGGTGGAGACGTGCCCGGGCGCGTCGGATGCGTCGGATTGCTGCTGCATCAGCGCGCCGAAGGCGGGGCTGGCTGAACGCAATTGCCGAACCGCGTCGGCGCTGCCGCCGTCGTCGGCGCAAAAGTGGAAGGTCACCGCAGGCGGTGTTTCGGCGGGCTCGCCGGCCGAAACGGCGTCCAGTTGCGAACGCAACGTATCGAGACTCGATGCGACGATGGCCGCTCGCCGCGTGAAGTGGGTGCGCCCGGTATTTGCCGTGAACGCGACATCCCGCACATGGACCTCGGGATGGGCGTCGAGATACGCCGCATAGGACGCCGCCAGCGCTTGCAACGCTTCGGGCGTGCGCGCGGAGAGCGTCACGACGCGCGCCGCGGGCGCCGCCGAGTCGGCTTCGATCCCCCCGGGCCGTGGGGCTTCGGACAGGATCATGTGCGCATTGGTGCCGCCGAAGCCGAACGAACTCACGCCGGCCATGCGCGGCCCGTGTTCCGAATGCCAGGGCGTGACCTGCTGCGGAATACGGAAGGGCGTGCCGTCGAGCGCGATTTGAGGATTGATCGACCGGAAATGGAGGTTCGGCGGAATGGCACGATGGTGTAGCGCAAGGGCGGTCTTGATCAGGCTGGCGATGCCCGCCGCCGACTCCAGATGGCCGATGTTGGTCTTGACCGAACCGATCCAGCAGTGATCGTCCGGCCGACGAGATTCGCTGAGGACCGCCGCCAGCGAGTTCAACTCGATCGGGTCTCCGAGCGGCGTTCCCGTACCGTGCGCTTCGACGAAGCCGATGTCCTGCGCGCGTACGCCGGCATCGCGCAGCGCACTGCGAATCACGGCCTGCTGGGCCGGGCCATTGGGCGCGGTCAGGCCATTGCTGCGTCCATCCTGATTCACCGCGGAGCCGCGGATCACGGCGAACACGGTGTCGCCGTTCTCGAGCGCATCGTCGAGCCGCTTGAGCAGCACCATGCCCACGCCTTCGCCGCGCACATAGCCGTTGGCTGCCGCATCGAACGCCTTGCATCGGCCGTCCGGCGAAAGCATGCCCGATTGCGTGAACGAGGCGCTCAATTGCGGCGCCAGAATCAGGTTGACCCCGCCGGCAAGCGCCGCATCGGACTCGCCGCGCTGCAGCGCGCGGCACGCCTGATGAACCGCGACGAGCGAGGACGAACACGCGGTATCGACCGCCCAGCTCGGGCCGCGCAAATCGAGCGTGTAGGAAATGCGGTTGGCGGCGACGCTGAGCGCATTGCCGGTCGCGACATAAGGGCCGACATCCGCGACTTCTTCCTGCGCCAGACGGATGTAGTCCGAATTGCTGATGCCCACGATGACCGCGGTGCGTCCGCCGGCGAGACTCCGGGGCGCGATCCCCGCATGCTCGAGCGTCTCCCACGCAACCTCGAGAAGCAGACGCTGTTGCGGATCCATCGATTCGGCTTCGCGGGCGCTGATGCCGAAGAACGCCGCATCGAACAGATCGACCTGTTCCAGCAGTCCGGTGGGCGGAAGGTCGCCGGCGCGCCGCTGCGACGCGCCGACCGCGTCCCGGCCCTCCTGCAGAAGCTGCCAGAATGCGTCGGGATGACTGGCGCCGGGGAAACGGCATCCCATGCCGACGATCGCGATATCCGCGCGTGCTTCGGCCGAACCGGGCGCCTGGTCCGGCATGGCATTCCCGGTGCCGCTCAAATGGCGCGCGAGCAGGGCAATACTCGGAAAATCGTAGACGACGGTGGGGGAAACCGGCAGCCCGAGCCAGTCCTGCAACTCGCCCGAGAGCATGATGGCGTCCTTCGAATCGAGCCCATAGATGCTGAACGGCGCGTCGGGGTCGATATTGCCGGAATCGATTCCCGACAGACGAGAGACACGCTCGACGCACCATTGCACCAGCGCTTGCGTGTCGCGTGCCGCGGCGGTGGAGGGCGCGACCTCCGGGGAAAACGAACGCCGCCACTCGCCCGCGATCGCGAGCCCCTGTTCATCGAGGAATGCCTGTCTGATTCGGCTCCTCTGGATTTTTCCGCTGGACGTGCGCAGGATCGTGGCGGGCTTCAACAGGATCGCCGCATACAGATCGACGTCGTGCTCTTCGGCGAGCTTGCGCCGGATCTCCGCGGCGACGGCTTCGGCGTTCAGGGTGTTGAGCGCTTCCCGGCGCACTTCGCATGCGATAACGACCCGCTCCACGTCATCGACGTTAATCGAGAAAGCCGCCGACGCGTTGGGCGACAGCGCGGGGTGGCTTCCTTCGGCGGATTGCTCGAGATCCTGCGGGTAGTGATTGCGGCCGGCGACGATGATGAGGTCTTTCAAACGGCCGGTGACGAAGAGGTTATCGCCATCGACGAAGCCGAGATCGCCGGTGCGCAGGTAACGCGCGTCATCGCCATCCAGCTTCGCGCGAAAGGTGCGCTCCGTTTCCTCGACGCGGTTCCAGTAGCCGACGCCGACGCTCGGGCCCGTCAACCAGATTTCGCCGATCCGGTCGGGCGGGCAGCGCTCACCGGTATCCGGATTCACGATCTGCAGGCGGTGCTCCGCCCAGGTCCGACCGCATGAGACCAGCGCGTGGCGCTTGCCGCGGTCGCTTCTCGTCGCCACGCCTCGTGCCAGGTCGTCGGCGTGGTAGTCCGCCACGAGCGGCAGCGAGCGTGCCGGCTGACCGGAGATGAACAAGGTCGCCTCGGCCATGCCGTAGACCGGGCGCATGGTTTGCGCGTGGAAGCCGCACGCGGCGAATGCGCGCGAAAAACGTGCCACCGACTCCGCGCGCACCGGTTCAGCGCCGTTGAATGCCACCCGCCAGCTGCTCAGATCCAGTTGCGCGCGGGCTTCATCGGATATTTTGCGCGCGCACAGGTCATACGCGAAATCCGGAGCGGCGCAATGCGTGCCGCGATACTTCGTGATTGCCTGCAGCCAGCGGATGGGCTTCTGCACGAACGCCGCGGGCGCCATCAGCACCGACAGCACACCGAGATAGATCGGCAGCAGCACCTTCCCGAAAAACCCCATGTCGTGAAACACCGGGAGCCAGCTGACGAACACCGTCGACGCATCGGCATCGCTCGCCTCGGCGATGACCGCCATATTGCTCAGGATGTTCGCGTGGCTGATCATCACGCCTTTTGGCGTACCGGTGGAGCCTGACGTGTATTGCAGAAGCGCCAGCGTCTGCGGCGTGATTTCCGGTGCGCGCCATTGTTCGGCCGGTGCGTCGAAGCTCTGGTCCGTCGCCAGGATCTTCAGTTCCAGCGTGTCGGAATAGCCGTCCGCGCGATGCACCATGCCGTCGAGCGTGGCTGCGTCGGTCAGCGCGACGACCGGCCCGGCGTCGGCGACGATGGCCTTGAGACGATCCGCGGGACGATGCCTGCGCGGAGGATAGGCAGGCACGCCGATCAGGCCGGCGTACAGGCATCCCACCCATGCGCAGATGAATTCCAGTCCGGGCGGATAGACCAGCAGGACGCGATCGCCCGGTTGCGCCATGCCTTGCAGCCTGGCGGCGATGCCGCGAGCCCGCTTGTCCAGGTCGCCGAACGTGAGTCGAGTCAGTTCCGATTCGCCGTTCTCGAGAAAAATGAATGCCGTCTTCTCCGGTTCGACCTTGCCGCGAAATATCAATATTTCCGTAACAGTCCTGAATTTTGTATCGGGAAGCATGCTCAACCTTCGTTGTCTGCCAAACGTTGAATTCATCAGGACCATTTGCGGCGATCCCGCCAAGCTTGCTTGTTGAATTGGATGGTATTGAAATTAGAGCATCGCTCTAATCCGACGTCTGCCCCGTAATCCATGGACATGGCGTTTCGCGCACTTGATCAATATGGATTTTTATTAATTCGTGCGCTCGCGCTGGCTAACGGTCGGCCATTTCTTCGCTGTCGGGGGAGTACGGGTCCAGCAATGACACGACGACCTTGCGCTCGCCTTCGAATGGGTTGCGGCCATGCGCGAAGCGCATGTTGTCGACCAGCAGGACGTCGCCTCGTTGCCATGGAAACGTGATGGCGCATTCGCGGAATGCGTTGCGGATCTGCTCGATGTCGGCGAGATCGAAGGGACTCCCGTCGCCATAGAAAGCGTTGCGCGGAATTCGGTCATTGCCGAACAGGCTGACGATCGAACTGGCGAGCGATGCTTCCAGGTTCGAGATATGAAACAGATGTGCCTGATTGAAGAACACCCTGTCGCGGGTTACCGGATGGTAAGCCACACCCTGGTTGATCTGTGCGGTGCGTAACGTGTCGTCGTCGAGCCATTCGAGCTCGATGCCGTTGTCTGCGCAGAAGGCCGCAACCTGGCTGCGGTCGGAGGTCTGAAAGACGGTTTCCCACGGAATGTCGACGTGCCGCCGGTAGTGCCTGACATAGCGGACCTGTTTCGCCTCGAAGTTCTCCAGGATGCGCGGTCCGATCCTGCGGCTCACCTCGCGCATGTCGGCAATCGGCGTTTCGCCGCCGATCGCGGCCGGAGTAAGGCAACAGAATGCCACGCTCAGCGGCCAGCTTCGTTGATACGCGTTTTCGCAATGAAGTGCGATTGTCTCGCTCGGCGGATACTCGGTTGCGGTGAATATGCCATTGCCGATCGAGGTGCGCGGAGTGGAACGATAGACGTAGTCGGACTTATGGGCCGAAATCGCGTCGGCAAACGCTTCGAAGCCGCCCACGGATGACACGTCGAAGCCACGAAACAGGAGCGCGCCATGTTCGAGAAGCCGGGATTCCAGCTCCACCCGGTTGTCGTTCACCGCCAGCACGATATCGCGCCCGTTCGACGCAGGCTCCAGCAGCCACGGAGAACTCCCGTCGGCAAGCAGCTTGCGTTCCGTCATGCCCAGCATGGTCAATAGTCCTTTTCCGAACGTGGATCACGGCGAAACCCGAACCGGTCGGTCTGCATGGTCGCGCCGCGGTCGGCTATGCACGGCAGGCGGTTTCCACCGCATGCTCGAAGCGATTGAGAATCTCGTGGATATCCGCTTCCGAAACGATCAGCGGCGGCAGGAACCTGAGTACCGCGCCGTTGCGGCCGCCGGTTTCGATGACGAGTCCGTTTCGCAGGCAGTTCAGCTTGATGGCTTTTGCCCGTTCCGCATGGGTCGGGCCTGTTTGGCCATGTGGGCCGGGTATGACGACTTCAACGCCGATCATCAGGCCGCGGCCGCGTATCTGGCCCAGACAGGGGAAGCGTTCGGCAACCGCTTCGAGGCCGGCAACCAGTAGTTTTCCGACTCTGTCAGCGTGCGCCGACAGACCGTCTCGTTCGACGATGCGCATGGTCGACAAGCCGGCCACCATCGCAATCTGGTTGCCTCGAAAGGTGCCGGCGTGTGCGCCGGGCGGCCAGGTATCGAGGCGCTTGTCATAGACCACCACCGATAATGGATAGCCGCCGCCGAATGCCTTCGACAACACCAGTACGTCCGGCTGGATGCCGGAATGTTCGATCGCGAACAGCGCGCCGGTTCGACCGAGTCCGGTCTGCACTTCATCGACGATCAACGGGATTTCATGCCGCAGCGTCAGGTTGCGCAACTCGATCAACCAGGCGTCGGAAGCGGGGATGCAACCCCCTTCGCCTTGCACGACTTCGACAATGATTGCCGCCGGTTTCGTTATCCCGCTCTCGGGATCGGACAGGACGGTCCGAATATAGTTGATGCTGAGTTGATCGGTCGCCGAGCCATCGGTGCCGAACGGGCAGCGAAAAGCATAGGGATAAGGCAGGAAATGAACGTCGCGTCCATTGCCGCCGGCCGATTTCGGCGTGAGATTTCCCGACACGGCGAGTGCGCCGGCCGTCATGCCGTGGTAGGCGCCGTGGAACGCCATGATCGTCGAGCGGCCCGTATGGTGCCTGGTCAGCTTGATAGCCGCTTCGACGCCATCCGCCCCACTGGGACTGCAAAACTGGATCTTGCCGGATTCGGCGATATTGTTGGGCAAGAGCGAGAAAAGCTGCTCGACGAACGCGTGCTTTGCCGGCGTCGCCAGGTCGAGTGCCTGTTGCATTTGATCGGACGACAGAAACCGCATGACGGCTTCATTGACTTCCGGGTGATTATGTCCGAGCGCGAGCGTACCTGCATTTGACAGACAGTCGATGTATTCCTGCCCCTCGGAGTCGCGTAAGCGTATGCCTTTGGCATGGGTGAACAGCCGTGGGAAAGATGTCGCGTAGGTTCGCGCCTTCGATTCGACATGCTTCAGATACTCAAGTTTTTCCATGCGCGGAGATCCGGCTTGCGAGGCGGATTGATGGACACTGGCATCGCTTCATCCTGGCCAATGGCGTAACGGTACGGCCTGATTGGAGCATGTAGTCCATATCGCGTCTGTCACGTAAAAATGGGACACGGGCGATGCAACGTCACTACGTCATGCCATCGCATCCCGATCGTCGAAGCGTGGTTTCCGGACGCGGCGTCAAGCCGGCATGGTCGCGCGAAAATAGTCGATGGTCCGCCGGAGCCCCGCTTCGAGCCCGACCGTCGGCTCCCAGTCGAGGTGGGCGCGTGCGAGGCCGATATCGGGGCAACGTTGTGTCGGATCATCCGTCGGCAGCGGACGGAATACGAGCCGCGACTTCGAGCCCGTCAGGCGCAAAATGATCTGCGCAAGTTCGCTGACCGCGATCTCGTGCGGATTGCCGAGATTGATCGGGCCGGTGAGGTCCGCGGGCGTGGCCATCATCCGGATCAAACCGTCGACCATATCGTCGACATAGCAGAACGCCCGGGTCTGGCTGCCGTCGCCATACAGCGTGATGTCCTCGCCGCGCAGCGCCTGCACGACGAAGTTGGAAACCACGCGGCCGTCATTGGGATGCATGCGCGGCCCGTACGTGTTGAAGATGCGTACCACCTTGATTCGCACGTTTTGCTGGCGGTGATAATCGAAGAACAGGGTCTCCGCGCAACGTTTTCCTTCGTCGTAGCAGGCGCGCGGCCCGAGCGGGTTGACGTTGCCCCGGTAACTCTCCGGTTGCGGATGCACATCGGGGTCGCCGTACACTTCGCTTGTCGAGGTTTGCAGAACGCGTGCGTGCGTGCGCTTGGCGAGCCCCAGCATGTTGATCGCGCCCATCACACTGGTCTTGGTGGTCTGCACGGGATCGAATTGATAGTGGATTGGCGAAGCCGGACAGGCGAGGTTGTAAATCTCGTCGACCTCGACGTACAACGGAAAGGTCACGTCGTGGCGCAGCGCCTCGAAGCTCGGGTTGCCGAGCAGCGCAGCCACGTTCTGCTTCGTGCCGGTGAAATAGTTGTCGACGCACAATACGTCGTGACCGAGTTCGACCAGACGCTCGCAAAGATGCGAACCGAGGAAACCCGCGCCACCTGTTACGAGGATTCGCTTTCGATTACGTTGCACAATTGCACTCCATGTATCGCGCGCAAGGAAGCGACGCGCGGCCTCCAGGCATGCTTGACCGGCCCGCGGCTCCGGCATGGAAGCCGATAGGGCGCGCGAGCCTCTTCATTCGACACGGCACCGGCCGGCACGCCGATCGCGAGGATCGGCCCGTCATGCCTGCAGTGCGCTCAACGCAACGTGTTCCGCGCGCTGCAGGCGCGCCGCGATGATGCCGGCCATCGCCCGCATTTCGCTTCTCATAAAGAAATGATCTCCTTCGATGACGTGAAAATCGAACTGCCCGGTCGTCTCGGCGCCCCAGCCTGCAACGGAATCAACGGGGACCTGTTCGTCTGCGCGGCCCGCGAATGCGGTGATGTCCACCGCCAGCCTGCGCCCGGGCACGGGCCGGTAGTTTTCGATCATCGTGAAATCCGCACGCAGCGCCGGCATCAGCAGCGCCATCAGTTCGCTGTTGTCCAGCACCGGCTTCGGCGTGCCGCCCATCTCGTGCAGTGCATCGAGGAAGGCGCGGTCGTTCAGCGCCTGCATGCGTCGAACAGGCCGCTCCTTGCCCGGTGCGGCGCGCCCGCTCACGAACAGATGCCGCAGGTTCGGTTGCGCCTGGGCGGGAAGCCGCAGCGCCAGTTCGACGGCAATAGCCGCGCCCATGCTGTGTCCGAGCAGCGCGAAGGGACGATCGAAGCAGTTGTCCAAGTCGAGCAGCAACGCGTCGATCAGCGTCGACATGTCTCGTACGGCAGGCTCGGACAGGCGGCTGCCTCGGCCTGCAAGTTCATGACGGCGCACTTCGATGCCGGGCAACAAGGCTTGCAGACCACGATAAACGGCGGCCGAGCCGCCCGCATAGGGGAAACAGATCAGACGCATGCGAGCGGGTACTCGATCAGCTCGCTTGCTACTGGCGCACAGGAGATCGCGCTGCGGAAATTCACGTGTTCGGCGTTTTTCACCATTAAAGTTCCGGTCATGATTGCCATGGCGATGCATCGGCAATCTTCACTGGGAGAGAAACGGGCGCGACAGCCAGGTGCGCCGTGGTTCACACGCCAATAGCCGGTTCGTCATCGCGGTACAAAGGCAGTGCGTGAAGCACACCGGAAGTCATGGAAGCATTGAGCCGCTTCGTGAACATTCAAGATGCGCGCCGCTCGGATTCGGAATACGCCCGATCCGGTTTGGCATGAGTTAAACATGAGGCCGCGTGGATGTATGTCGTAGGAAAAGGGGACGCGCGTAGTCGAAAATGTCGTCCCCTGATTTCACACCTAAATTAAGGTTGGTTTTGTTGCGTTTTTTTCCTCGTTTTAAGCATTACGCAGTATCGAAGGTCTGCGCCTGGCAAATTGACACGCAAGCACATGCGCGGGCTGGTGCGGCCATAACGAATTTCGACGCACGATTGCCGCCCCATCAATCCGAGTAAAAAACTCTAACAAAATGAGTGTTTGGGGGCTGTTAACCCGCCGCGCGTTTTGTTAACCTCTTCGTTGTTTCGCTGACGAGGAGGCCATGGCCAAACCGATACTCGATGACGAACTGTGGTCGCTGATCCAACCGCTGCTGCCTCCACCGAAGCCACGCCGTACGCGATACCCGGGCCGCAAGCCGCTCGACGATCGCGCCGTGCTGACCGGCATCCTGTTCGTGCTGCAATCCGGTATTCCCTGGGAAATGCTTCCGCAGGAAATGGGCTGCGGCTCGGGCATGAGCTGCTGGCGCATGCACCAGGCCATGGGGACGGAGCGATATGTGGTGGGGTCGAAGCCCGCGATCACATGTTGAAGCGTAGGGCACGGCATAGGTTCCAGGCGGGAGGGCGGCCAAATATCGACCTACTTCACGTCCCGGGCCACGCGAAACCCGTTCGCCGAAAAACGTACGCTGCTGTCGTATTTGAAGCGTGTCGAGACCGGCATGTAGGCCGCACCATCACGCCACGAGCCGCCGCGTATGACGCGTACCTGGCAATTCGGCTCGTCCCACGAGCGGCCGTCGGCAGGTGCATTCTTGTACGAGGTGTGCCAGCAATCGCTGACCCATTCCCACACGCCACCGGCCATGTCGTAGAAGCCGAGCGGATTGGCCGCGAACGTGCCGACGTTATCCGGTGCATCGGCACGCCACGGTGGACCGCAGTCCTTGCAGTTCGCGTTGCCCGTGCGCATCTCGTTGCCCCACCAATAGCGCGTTGCGGTGCCGCCGCGCGCCGCGAATTCCCATTCGGCCTCGGTCGGCAGTCGGTAAGGCTTGCCGCTTATTTTCGACAGCCATTTCACGTACTGTTGCGCATCGTCCCAACTCAGGTCGCGCGCAGGCGCGTTCGCTACCGTATTGCTTTCGCTGGGCAGGCGCGGACAGGCGCCCGCATCACGGCACGCGTTCCATTGCGCGACCGTCACCACATACTTCGCCATTGCGAAGGAATGATCGAGCGTCACGCGATGCGCAGGTTTTTCCGACGGATCGCCAGAATTGCTACCCATTGCGAACGTCCCTGGACCGACCGCCAGCATCACGGGGCATGCAGGGCAATCCCGGATTTCATTGGCGGCCGTCGCGCCACCTTTCTGCGGTGGTGCCGATGGGTTCGCCACCGCAGCGGGAGGCGGTGCCTTCGGCGGTGATCCAGGCGTGTGCGCAGGTTGCGCCGCCGTCGATGCCGGCGCCGGAACGGGGGCGGGGGCCGGCGTGGGGCTCGCCGTCCGTGCGGGCGCGGACGCCGCGGGCACCTTGGGCGCGGCCGCGCGCAGTCGTGCGAGACGGGCCTGCGCCAATTGCGCGAAGCGGCCGTTCGGGTAAGTCTTCAGATAGGCCTCGTAATCGCCGGCCTCCTTGCTGTCCTTGATCGACTCCCAGAACGCAATTTCGTACTGTTCGGCGCTGTCCTTGGGCATCACGCCCCGGCTATCGGGCGTGACGACGCCGACATCGGCCAACACGTCGGATCGTTGCGCCGTACCGCCGCCGGCATGCACCACGCCGGTTCCTGCACGACGCGACCCGGTGAACGCAAACGTCGCTGCCCCATCGGAAAGGGAAGACGCGATCCAGGGCATCTGCCGATGCCCGGTGGCGCTCGCAACCATCGCGCCGGCACGGTCAAGGACCTGTTCGATACCGAGTCCCGGCATCGCGAGCGCCTGCAACAGCGCCGCCGTATAGACACCATGCGTTGCACCGTCGGCGGCGCCTTCGCCAGGCGCTGCCGCATAGGCGACGAGCGTATGCGGCGGTGGCTTTCGGGCCGATACGTTGCCGGCACCGGGAGGTGCGATCAGGCAGGAATCCAGAATGATCAGATCAAAGCGGTCGCCGTGCGGCCGCGACGTCGCATCGAACACGGTCTGCAGGTCGATACCCGTTCGCGACAGGCCGGCCGGAGAACCGACGTCGGCGTCGACCGGCGCGAGCCAGGTCGTTCCGCCCGCGCTGGCGCCGTGGCCCGCGAAATAGACCAGCCCGGTGCCACTGGCCGCGATGCGGCGCTCGAAGGTGGCAAGCCCGTCGAGCATTTGCTGCCGGGTCGCGTTGCGCAACGTGATGACATCGAAGCCGAGCGCCTGCAGCGCATCGCCCATCGCATCGGCATCGCGGACGGGATTGGCGAGCGGGTGGTCGCGATATGCGCCGTTGCCGATCACGAGCGCGACGCGATGCGGTTCAATTGACGGTGCACGCGCGGAAGCTGCCGGCGGTCCTGCAAAAGGATGCATGTCCTCGCCGGAGCAGGGGCCCGAGGCCACCGAGATCGACGCAAACAGGCATGCGGGCAAGAGTATTCGCCACATATTCGGCCCCCCAGGGTGCGCCGTCGGACGAGGTGCCGAAGGCGGAGCGCAGCCGTTGCCGGGTGTCCTGTCGCGGCGAGCGCAATGCCGACGTGCGGCGGGCACTGGCAGGACACATTCAAGATAGCACGTGCGCTCGGCGGCGATCTCCGGATCCACCCGCGTGTTTTGCAAAAAACAGGCATACGCGGACACGCATCGCGGTCGGCCCATTCCCCCGGGACATCGTTATGTGTCTTCCTGTCGATTACGTCCTAAGCTGTTAGACACGCTCCACTGTCCGACGCCGCGCGCCGCCACCAACGCGAGGAGCAATACGATGCGAAGAAGGGCTACGTTGTTGGCTTTGGCCGCCACCGTCCTGGCGCCGAGGATCGCGTTTGCCGCCGGGCGTACGTCTTCGCCGCCCGGCGCCGAGGTATACATCATCTGGCCGTCGGACGGTGCGACGATCACGGGCGGCAAGTTCTGGGTGCGCATGGGCCTGCGCAACATGGGCATCTGCCCGAAAGGCATCGAGCGGCCCAACGTGGGCCATCATCATCTGCTCATCGATACCGATCTCCCGCCGCTGGACCAGCCGATACCGTCGGACCGGAATCATCTCCATTACGGTGCCGGTCAAACCGAGGCGCGCATCGAGCTTCCTCCCGGCAAGCACACGCTGCAGTTGCTGATGGGCGACCACGACCACGTGCCGCACGATCCGCCGGTGTACTCGAAGAAGATCACGATCACGGTCAAGTAGCGCGCCATGCCGCGCCTGCCGCACGAACCGGGAATTGCCGCCATGAACAAGCTCATCCTCTTCGCCGTTGCCTTGACGCTGCTATGGACAGGGTCGACGACCGCGGAGACCAGCACGCATCCCCCGAAGGCCATCGTCTACATCGGATGGCCCAACGATGGCCAGGTTCTGCCGGCGGGACGTCCGTTCCGGGTGTGGTTCGGCTTGCGCGACATGGGTGTCGCGCCGTCGCATGTGCCGTTTCCGAACACGGGCCACCATCACCTGCTGGTCGATACGGACCTGCCGCCGATGGACCAGCCGATTCCGTCCGACCGGAATCACCTGCATTTCGGCGCGGGCGAAACCGAAACCACGCTGGAGCTTCCTCCGGGCAAGCACACGCTGCAACTCCTGATGGGCGACGCCAACCACGTGCCGCAAAATCCCCCCATCTACTCGAAGAAAATCACGATCAACGTGAAGTGACGTCGCGCGCACCGAGCCACGGACGCGTGGCGTGCGCGTGCGCGAGCGGGCGCGCTCCAGACGGCAACGCTGGGCAACGCTGCCGCCCATCGCGCGAGCACACGTGTCTGTGCATTCCCGACATCATGGGCCGGAACTGTCGGCGGCGACCCGCCATGCTTCCTTGAGCCGGGTGTCGCGCACCGATCGCCGGCACCCCTGTCTTCGTCGCTCGAACCCGCGCCGACAAGCCACCCGGCGAGATTTCCGCTGATCCTGCGCACGGCTGGCACGCCCCATGCGGTATGAGACGCGAGCGTGCCACGCAGCGGCATCAACACCAACACATCCACCCGATCCCGCATCGTCGCCGCGTTCCTCCCAAGGAGCCGATCGTGAACATCCACCTGTCGCCGACTGCCACGCGCAACCGCCGCGGTCTCACGCGGTCGCTGGCCCGCATCGCCGGTTGCGCCGGCGCATGCGCGGCGTTGCTGTCTGGCTGCATGGACCTGAACATGCCCGTCTACCAGCGCCCGGAGATGCCGGCAAAGACCACCTGGGCGCACGCGCACGGGCCGGTATCCGCATCGGACGCGGTCAATGCCGAATGGTGGAAGCGCTTCGACGATCCGACGCTCGACGCGCTCATCGACAAGGCCATCGCGGGCAACGTCGACATCAAGGTGCTGGCGGCGCGCATCGGTGTGGCCGGCGCACAGGTCGGCGAAGTCCAGGCGGGCGCGCTGCCGAGTGTCGATCTCGGCGCGGGCATGGACTTCGAGAAGAACACGCATCAAGCGCCGTCGAGGACCTACAACCTCGGCAGCCAGGTGAACTGGGAGATCGACATCTGGGGCAAGGTCGAGAAAGGCGTGCAGGCGCAGAAGGCCGAATATCATGCGACCGAGGCCGACTGGCGCGCGGGCTACCTGACGCTCGTCGCCGACGTGTCGAGCACCTATTTCGAGATCCTCCGGTTCGACGACCAGATCGAGCAGGAACAGCGCACGCTCGACAAGAACCGCCAGATCCTCGCGATCTACCAGTCGATGTTTGCGAACGGCGTCGCGCCGCAGACGGAAGTGCTGCGGCAGAGCGCGGAGATCAACGGCCTGGCGAACCAGCTGATCGAACTGCATCGATCGCGCGACACGGCCGAGAACGCACTCGCGACGCTGCTGGGCGTCCCGGCCGGCGAGTTCAGGATGCCTGCCGGCCATCTCCGGCAGCGCGTCAAGCTGCCGGACGTGCCGATGGGACTGCCCGCGCAACTGCTCGCGCGCCGGCCGGATGTCGTGGCCGCGCAGTATCGCGTGCTCGAATCGTATGACGAAGTGGGTGCGGCGAAGCTGGCGCAATTGCCGTCGATCAGCCTGACGGGGCGCGGCGGCACAGCGGCGTTCGCGCTGTCGGATCTCTTCAAGGCTTTCACGTTCAGCTTCCTGCCTAGCATCAACCTGCCGATGTTCGACCCGAGCGTGCACGCGCACATCAAGACGACCGAGGCGCAGACCCGGGTGGCCGAGCAGCAGTACCGGCAGACCGTGTTCACCGCGTTCAAGGAAGTGGAAAACGCGCTCGTCGATCTCGACGCGCACAAGCAGCAGCGCGTGCAGTTGCAGCAGCAGAGTGCGCGTCTGCGCACCGTCGCCGCGCAGGTGGAGGCGCAGCTCAAGGAAGGGCTCGTGTCGCAGCTCGAGGTGCTCGAATCGGAACGCGCGGTGGCATCCGCAGAACTCGCGCTGCTCGCGAATCATCAGCAGATTCTGAGCGACACGGTCACGCTCTACAAGGCAATCGGCGGCGGCTGGCGCGCGGTCGAAATCTCGAATGCAAGCAGCGAGCCGGTCCGGCAAGCGATGCAATGAACACGCCAGCCCTGCGCAGCCGCGCGATCGGTGCCAGCCGATTGACTACCGCAATCCGTCGCCTAAACTTTTTTCACGATCGTGTCGCCGCGTGCCTTGGCGGCGCGGCTTCACACGGGTGGTTCGAAAGCGCGTCGCGTTTCCTGCGCCGCATGCCCATTGGCGGGCGCATGTCGATCGTTGGCCGAATCATGGTTCCAGACGCCGCTTCGATTGCCGAGAAACAAGCCGCGCTCGCCCGGCAGTTCGACATCGTGCTCAAGCCGGTTTCGCATCCGGAGCTGAGCGAGATCCGGATCGACAAGGCGCTGTTCGCAGTCGGGCGGACCAACACGCCGTTCGCGTCCGCGCGGCCCGAACTGGTGGCCGACCTGTCGCGCCGGCATGCGCGCATTTTCTGTGAAGGCAGCGCGGCCTATGTCGCCGATCTCGGCAGCAAGAACGGTACGGCCGTCAACGGTGTCGATGTCGGCGACAAGCCGCACCTGCTGCGCGACGGCGACGAACTGCGCTTCGCCGGCGCGCTGGCGTATCGCGTCGCGTTCGTGCCGCGCGCGACGCATCAGCCGGCGCGGCCGGCCGTCGTCACGCTGTCGCCGGAGCGCGGCGATCTCGGCCTGCAACCGGTCATCATTACCGCCTTCCCGTTCCTCGTGAGCAAGACCGACGACACGTTCGCCTGCTACCGTAACGCGTATCCGCATCAGGTCAACTATCTGTCGCGACGTCATGCGCACATCTACGTGCAGGACGACGACGTCTTCGTGGAAGACCTCGGCAGCACGAACGGCACGTTCGTCGACGGCCGGCGCCTCGATGAGCATGCGGCGCCGCTCGGCGACGGCGCGATGCTCGCGTTCGGCGGCGATCATTTCGTCTATCGCGTCGCGGTGCAGCGCGAGCCGGGGCCGGACTCGACCGTGACGGGCACGTCAGCGCCCGGCGCTGCCGCGAATGCGGTCGCCGCAGACCCCGACCGTACGACCTTCGTCGATACCGCGCATTCGTTCCTCGACATCTTCTGCACGGTGCCGGCCGTTCAGCAGGACGACGAGGTCAACCCGCACGCCGCGCATGGCGCCGCCGAAACCGCGCATGACGCGCGCCACCGGCGCGGCAGGGTCGAAGTCTTCCTGTCGGAGCTGAGCGAGGCGTTCGGCGGTAGCGGGCGCGTCAACCTGCGCCGGCTCGGCTGGTGGAGCGGCGGGTTGCTCGCGGCGGTCGTCCTGCTGTTCGCGACACTGTATTTCCGCGATGCGCCGCTGCGCGAGATGCATGCGTTGCTGGCGCGCGGCGACACCGCGCAGGCGGCGCAACTCGCCGACCGCCATCTCGCGAGCCATCCGGACGACCCGGCGTTCCTCGCGCTCGGTACCGAGGCACTCGTTCGGTCGAAAGTCCCGGACTGGATCGCCGCAATGAACGCGCGCGCGTTCGACCGCGCCCGCGCCGTCGTGCAGGAGATGCGCGCGCTTGCCCGTCATAACGCCGACGCACAGCCGCTCGTCGACGAAGTGGCGTGGATCGGCGAGCTGCAGGCGTTCGTTGCCGGTCGCGGCGGGGCGGAAGCGCCGATCCGCATCTACCGCGACGAAGCGCCGATCAAGGCATTGACCGGCCGCTGGAACGACGACCCGGGCGCGCATCAGCGGCTGCTCGACCGGATTTCGTCATACGTTCCCGCGTTCGGCGCGCTGTATGCCGACGCGCTCAGCCAGTTGCGCAAGCTGCAGAGCGACAACTCCGTCTATGTGGCCGCGCTCGAGCGGTTGCAGCGCGCGATCGCGTCGGCGCTCGACGACGACCGGCTCGACGCGCTCCCGGCGCTGCTCGCCGATGACGAGCAGCGCTATCCGCGCCTCGGCGGCCTCGACGCCGTGCGTGCCGATCTGCAGCAGTACCTGCAGTTCGAGAGCGACGCGCGGGCCGGGCACGGGCCGGCCGTACTGGATCGCCTCAAGCAGTTCCGCTTCGCGACGCCGCAATTCGCCGCACATGTCCCGACGCTGGAACGGCTCGCTTCTTCGGGAGGGCGCGGTGAAGCTCGACAGTCTCCTTAAGCGCGCGCGGCAGGCAACGCCGCCGGAGCCGCCGCGCTCGCTGGGCGAGGCGCTGGAGGATCACAGCGTCGAAGGCATCGCGATCCTGACGGCGCGGCCATGGCGGCTCACGCAGGCGACCATCATCGCGATGGTCGGGCTCGTCGTGTGTGCACTGCTGTGGTCGTTCGCCGGCCGCGCCGATGTGATCGTGACCGCGCAGGGCGCGCTTGCGCCGGAGTCCGAGGTGCGCCGCATCTACGCGCCCGTCGACGGCGAACTGGTGGACATCTATATCGCGGAAGGTCAGCCGGTCGAAAAGAACGACGTCATCGGCCGGATCAACGCGCGCGGCGCGATCGAGGCGGCGACCAACGCGCTCGATGCACGCCTCAAGCTCGACGACGCGGAGCGCGAATGGAAGCAGTTCCCGGACAAGAAGCAGCTGATGGAGCGCAAGGCCGACGCACTGAAGCAACAGATCGAGGTCGAAGAGCACCTGCACCAGAACCGCATTGCCGAAGGCACCAGCAAGCTCGCGCAATCGCAGCGCGCGCAGATCGACGAAGCGCGCAGCAATATCGACAATGCACGCCACGCACTCGATCTCGCGAAGGACGAACAGGACAAGTACGCGCGCCTGTTCGCACTGCCGGGCGGCGGCGGCGTGTCGCAGAGCCAGGTGGAACAGAAGCGCAGCGCGTACCTGCAGGCCCAGGACAGCTACCGCGTCGCGCAGGCGCGGCTCTCGCAGCTCGAGGCGCAGCAGAGCCACGAGTTCGCGCAGGCGAAGGCGCAACTCGAGGGTAGCGGCGAGACGCTGACCGGGCTGCGCATCCAGTACGACGCGACCGTGCGCGACATCGCGAACACCGAAGAGAAGCTGCGACTGCAGGTGCAGACGGCGCGCCTCGCCGCGGATGCCGCCGCGCGGATCCGCTTCGAGAACATCGACAAGGACAATTTCCTGCTCGTGCTGGCGCCCGTCTCCGGCGTGATCACCGACGTGACCACGACGCAGCCCGGCGACAAGATACTCGCCAACACCCCGCTCGGCAGCATCGCGCCGTCCGATGCGCGGCCGGTGGTGAAGGTCGCGATCGCGGAGCAGGACCGCGCGTTCCTGCATGAGGGCTTGCCCGTGAAGCTCAAGTTCAATGCGTTTCCGTATCAGCGCTATGGCGTGATCGACGGCACGCTGGAATACATCTCGCCGGCGACCAAGCCGCAGGCGCAGACGAAGGAACCCGTCTACGAAGGCCGCGTGGCGCTGGTGCGCAACGCGTACACGATTGCCGGCACGACCTACCCGCTGCGCTACGGGATGACGGCCACGGCGGAAATCGTGGTGCGCGAGCGCCGCCTGATCGGGTTCGCGCTGGACCCGTTCAGGCAGATCGCGGGTTGAGGGAGACTGCCACGGCGTCGTGGAGCGGGGCAGGCGGTGATGCGAGGCACCGGCGGCGAATCAGGGCGATCGCCGCGTACAGGATCAAGGGGAACGAAATGACGGCAATAGTGCGTATCGACGACGAGGTGATCGGCACCGACGATTTCATCCGCGTGCTGAAGCTCACCGGGCAGTTCGAGGGCCTCGTCGAGCAGCAGGTTCGCGACCGGCTGACGGTGATCGCGGCGCGCAAGATGGGCATGCAGGTGACGCCGGCGGAAATCCAGGAGCGTGCCGACCAGTTTCGCCGCGTGCGCGGCCTGCATCGCGCCGCGGACATGAACCGCTACCTGGACGTGTTCGGCGTCAGTCTCGACGAGTTCGAGCGATTCATCACCGACACGCTGTACCAGGAAAAGACGCTCGACACGGTGTGCAGCGATGCGGCCGTCGAAGCGTACTTCAAGCTCAATTCGCCGAAGTTCGACAGCATCGAGGTCAGTCACATCGTGCTGGATTCGGAAGGCAAGGCACGCGAAATGATGGCGCTCCTGGAGGACGACCCGGGCTGCTTCGGCGACATGGCGCGCGAGCATTCGATCGCCGACACGAGCGAGCGTGGCGGCGTGATCGGCAAGGTGCTGCGCGGCTCGCTGAAGACGGATATCGAGGCCAAGGTGTTCAACGCGCGGGTGGGCGACCTGCTCGGGCCGTTCGCGGCGCCCGACGGCGCGTTCTTCGAGATCTTCTCGGTGACCGCGAAACACCCGGCCGCGCTCGACGCCGACGTCGCGTCGGAGGTGCGTCGCCTGCTGCGCGAGGAGTGGCTCGCCGAGCGCGCGCAGGAACACATCATCGATGCACGCTGATCACGGAGAACCGCCGCGATGGACGCACAAGCCCCCGCCCCGGCCAGCAGCCCCCCGTCGCTCGCGGCGTTTCTCGCGTCGGTGGAGCCGCTGTCGCTCTTCTCGCCCGACGAACTCGAGCGCATGGCCGCGCAGGCGCAGGTGCGCACCTACGCGTTCGGCGACACCGTCTGCAATCGCGGCGAACCGGCCGAGGGCCTGTATGTGCTGCGCTTCGGGTCCGTGCGCCTGATCGCCGACGAGCGCGGCAAGGAAACCAGCGTCGGCGTGCGCAAGGAACGCGAGGTGTTCGGTGAAATGGCGATGCTGCGCGACTACTGGCACGAGGTGTCGGTGCGCGCATCAACAAAGATCGAGATTCTGTGCATCCCGCGCAGCGCGATCGAGCCGATCCTGCGCGACAATCCCGCCGCGCAGTCGTTCGTGACGAGCTATGTCGCGATCAGCTCGGCTGGCGGGTTCGTGACGCGGCTGTTCGACCTGCGCGGCAAGCTGACGCGCGCCGAACTCGAGGAGTACGTGTCGAGCGTCGGCGTGAAGCGCGTGGCGGCCGGCAAGGAGATCGTCCGGCAGGGGCCGGGCGGCGACCTCCGGCTGTATGTCGTGCGCCAGGGCGAGGTGAGCGTCTCGTGCCACGAGGACGGCAACGACTATCCGCTCGCGACGCTCGCCGCGGGCGAGATCTTCGGCGAGCGCGCGTGCCTGCTGCGGCAGGAGCAGGCGGCGACGGTCACGGCCGTCACCGATACGCGCCTGCTCGTCATTCCGGAAAAGACCGTGCACTTCATGCTCGAGCGCAACCCGAAATTGCGCGAGGTGCTCGAGGAGCGCATCCGCTTCGTCGATCAGGAGCTGAAGCGGCAGAAGAAGCTCGCCGAACGGCGCCGCCACCCGCTGCAGATCGATATCGGCGCCGACGCCGCGTTCGGCGAGCGCATGATCAAGCGCTTCGTGCTGGTCGAACAGGCCGAGGAAATGGATTGCGGGGCGGCGTGCCTCGCGATGATCTGCCGTCACTACGGCGTCGCGATGACGCTCGGCAAGCTACGCGATCTGGCGAACGTGACGACGCAGGGCGCGACGCTCGACAGTCTCGCGCGCACCGGCGAGGCGGTCGGCTTCGCGACGCGCGGCGTGCAGTGCACGTACGAGGCGCTGCTCGGGTTCGACCTGCCGTTCATCGTGCACTGGGAGGGCTACCACTACGTCGTCGTATACGGTGTGTCGAAGTCGTGGGTGCGTATCGCCGATCCGGCGCTCGGCTTCAGGAAGCTGAGCGTCGAGGCGTTCGAGCGCGGCTGGAGCGGCACGTGCCTGCTGTTTACCGCGAGGGGGCCGGCCGCGGCGCCGGCCGAGACACGTTCGCCGTGGGTGCGCTTCATCGGCTATCTGCGCCCTTACAAGAAGATTCTCGCGCATCTGTTCCTGGCGACATTCGTGATCCAGGTGCTGGGCGTCGTACCGCCGATCATCATCCAGAGCATCCTGGACGGGGTGATCGTGCACCAGAACGTCAACCTGCTGCACTTGCTGATTGCCGGGCTCGTCATTTCGCACGTGTTTACCCAGCTGATGACGACGATCCGCGCCCACCTTTCCAACTTCATGGTGCGCAGTCTCGACTTCGCGATGATGTCGCAGTTCTATAAACATACGATGTCGCTGCCGTATTCGTTCTTCGCGCGCCGCAAGAGCGGGGACGTGTTCGCGCGCTTCCAGGAGAACCAGACGATCCGGGCGTTCCTGACGGAGTCCACCGTGACCACCGCGCTCAATCTCCTGATGATCTTCATCTACTTCACGATCATGTTTCTCTACAACGTGAAGATGACGCTGGTGCTGATCGCCTTCGTGATCCCGATCATGGCGCTCACGGCGCTCGCGACCCCGAAGCTGAAAGGCTATGCGCGCGAGGTGTTTGCCGCATCCACCGATGCGAAGTCGCTGCTGATGGAGACGCTCGGCGGCGTCGAGACCGTGAAGGGCATGGGGATCGAGCGGTCGGTACGGCTGAAGTGGGAGCGCAAGTATGCGAAGGCGCTCGACGTCCAGTACCGTGCGCAGGCATTCAATATCCTGGTGGCGCTGTGCAGCCAGCTGCTGAATGCGGCAACCACCATCGTGATCCTGTGGGTCGGTGCGAACCTCGTGCTCGCGCACGAACTCAGCATCGGGCAACTGATCGCCTTCAATGCGTTCATGGGCAGCGTGCTGGCGCCGCTGATGGGACTCGTCGGCATGTGGAGCCTGATGAACGACGCGGCGGTGGCGATGGAGCGGCTCGGCGACGTCCTCGACATCGAGCCCGAGCAGCAGCCGTCCGAACTGGCCTCACGCGTGCTGCTGCCCGACCTGCAGGGCAACATCAGCTTCGACAGCGTGTATTTCCGCTATGGCGGCAACGAAACGCCTTACGTGCTCGAGAACATCAACTGCACGATCAAGCGCGGCGAGATGGTGGCCATCGTCGGGCGCAGCGGTTCGGGGAAAACCACGCTGGCGAAGCTGCTCGTCGGATTCTATGCACCCACGGACGGCAAGATCGTGGTCGACGGCTACGACATGAGCGCGATCGACAAGGCTTACTATCGTGCGCAGATCGGTTACGTGATGCAGTCCAATCTGGTCTTTTCCGGATCGATTGCCGAGAACATCGCATGCGGTGACACGAGCCCCGACTGGCACCGCATGGAGGAGGTCGCCCGGATGGCCGACGCGCATGCATTCATCAGCAAATTGCCGCTCGGCTACGAGCAGGTGGTGGGCGAGCGCGGCGTCGGCCTGTCGGGCGGCCAGATCCAGCGGCTCTGCATCGCCCGCGCGCTCTATCACGACCCGCGCCTGCTCGTGTTCGACGAGGCGACCTCGTCGCTCGACACGCAGTCGGAGAGCAACATCCTTGCGAACATGCATGAAATCCTGCAAGGGCGCACCGCGGTGATCATCGCGCACCGGCTCAGCACGATCATGCGCGCGGACAAGATCCTGGTCCTGTACGAAGGCGCGATCGTCGAACAGGGCTCGCACGACGAGCTGGTCGCCCTCAAGGGCATGTATTACCAGCTCGTGCAGAAACAGCTGGGTGCCGCATGAAACTCTTCGACCCGCACGGATTCGGCAACTCCGCGATCTCGTATGCCGGCCTGCTCGAGAAGATCGAGATCCTGCGCTCGATGCTGCGCTGGGCACCCAAGCTCGAGCGTGCCGACATCGAGAAGCTGCTCAACCAGGCGAACGTGCTGCGCGACGAAGTCATGCAGATGTCGCGCAAGGAGCGCTTCGTCGAGGCCGCCGTGGCCGCGCCGCAGACGTCCGATGCGACCGATGCGCCGGACGCGCCCGCCCCCCCCGTGCAGCGACGCCGGCAGGCGTTGATCGAGCGCAGTTTCATCTTCGAGGGCATTTTTGGCGACAATCCGAAGCTGCTCGCCGCACTCGAAATCGCCGAAAAGGCCGCACCGACCGATCTGCCGGTGCTGATCGACGGCGAGAGCGGGACCGGCAAGGAGCTGATGGCGAAAGTCATCCACGCGAACGGGGGGCGCGCCAACCGCCCGTACATCTCGGTGAACTGCGGCGCGATTCCCGACAACCTGCTCGAATCCGAGCTGTTCGGCCATCGGCGCGGCTCGTTCACCGGCGCGTCGAACGATCGCAAGGGCAAGTTCGAGAGCGCGCACACCGGCACGATCTTCCTCGACGAAATCGGCGAATTGCCGCTGTCGGGGCAGGTCAAGCTGCTGCGCGTGCTGGAGTCGCACGAGATCCAGCGGGTCGGCTCGGACGAGCTGATCAGCGTCGATACGCGCATCGTCGCCGCCACCAACAAGAATCTGCGGCAATTGAGCGAACAGGGGCTCTTTCGCGAGGACCTGTTCTACCGCCTGAGCGTCATTCATCTGACGCTGCCGGCATTGCGCGAGCGTCGCGATGAAATTCCGCTGCTGCTCGCCTACTTCGGCGACGAGGCGGCAGGGGCACTGAAGCGCAGGCCCGTCAAGACGACGCCGAAGCTGCGCGACTTCCTGCTGACCTACGCTTATCCGGGCAACATTCGCGAACTGCGCAACCTCGTCTACCGTCTGTCGTGCCTGGCCGGCGAGATCGCGGATATCGAGCACTTGCCCGAGGACATCCGCCCGAAAACCGTGTCGAGCGCCGTGCGTGCGACGGATGACGGCCTGCCGGGCAGGCCGATGTCGCTCAGCGACGCGAAGCGTGCCGCAAGCGACGAGGCGGAGCGGGCGTTTCTCGAACGCGGGTTGCAGGAGACCGGCGGCACCGTGGCCGAACTGGCGCGCCGTTGCGAGATGAACCGGTCACACCTGCAGATGCTGCTCAAGAAGCACGGCATCCGCTCGAAAGCATTCCGTCATCAGGACGGCGCGACGCCTGACAAGGACGCGTGAGCGTCGCGCGGGTCCGCTCGATCGTTCAGCGTTGCACGGCAGGATTGGCGAGCGTCCGGTCCGACGCATCGGGATCGTCGGCGCGGATCACGACGGCGGTGATGTTGTCCCGGCCGCCCTCGCGCAACGCGAGGTCGACGAGCATGTCCGTTGCGCGTGCGCAATCGCCGCAGGCGAGGGCGGCCGAGATGTCGGCTTCGTCCATCTCGTTGCTCAGGCCGTCGCTGCACAACAGAAACATGTCACCGTCGCACACGTCGATGCGTCGTTCGTCGAGATGCAACTGCTCGGCGGCGCCGACGGCGCGCGTGATCAGATGCTGCGACGGGTGATGGCGCGCCTGCTGCGCGCTCAGGTGGCCCTGGGCCTGCAGTTCCGCGACGTGGCTGTGGTCGAGCGTGAGCTGCGTCAGGTGTGCGTCGCGGTACAGGTAGATCCGGCTGTCCCCGGCCCACAGCCAGCCGCACTGACGGCCGCTCGCCAACAGCACCGCCACCGTGCTGCCGATCAAGCGTACGCCGCGCTCGGCGGCCGATGCGCGCAAGTGCAGGTTGACCGCATCGAGCGCGGTGCGCGCCGCCTCGATGAAGTCCGCCAGCGTGGCCGGGGTGGCCAGCCGTTCCAGCGCCTGCACGATCATCCGGCTCGCGAGGTCGCCGGCCGAATGTCCGCCCATTCCGTCCGCGACGGCCCACAGGCCGCGGTGCGGCAACGCGAGGCAATCGTCCTCGTTGATCTCGCGAACCAGGCCCACGTCACTGCGTGACGCCGAAGTCCATTGCAGTTCTGCGCTCACGGCGCGCCATTCCCTTTCGTCCAGTGCCTGTTCATGCCGGTAACGGGCTTGCGAACATGCATTGGCGGTTGGCGTGAAGACGCTAGACGAGCCGGTTCCTGCCGTCCGCACCCACCCCGACCGCAATGTTCGCGCCGGGCGCCGAGTTCGTGACGTCGACGTTCTGAATCTGGTTGAGGACCTGATTCGCGTAGAACGTGTTGTACGTCTGATAGAGGTTCACGACGGGCCCGAACGCCGGCGCCGGCGGCGCGTAGGGCTGGATCCAGCCGAATACCCACGGCGCGCCCGCGCCGCGGATGAACGACATCGTCTTGCGGTCGATGTCGTGCTGCATGTGAAGGTCGGTAATTGCGAGCGTGGTCATGACGATTCTCCGAATGGGGCCTGCCGACGGACCGGGTAACCGATACGTGCAAACCTCGTGCCATGCGTGACACAACCCGCGTGCGTTGCCCGGGCGCGTGCGTCGATCCGGTGAGCGCCGCACGCGGCAAGGCAAGGCGTCATCGACACGCGATGCTTGCATGCTAGTGCGTCGCGCCCGTGTCCTGCAATGGTTGTACGCAAGCCAACAGTTGCGCGCACGAACGTGGCCGCGAACCCGACACATGCCCCGGCAGACGCAAACGGCTGTCCGGCGCGCCGACTGGTGCTGTCACACCAACGAAATCCCCGGCAAATGGTTGGCCGCGCGGCGACAGCGCGGCAACCGGCTCGCCGCGCATGTCCCGTCGAGCTTCGCGCGACGGGCTCCGGCTGATTGGCACGCTTGATGCAGGTTAGTTGGCAACCGGCTAACCCTTGCGCAACACGGGCGGCCGCCAACCAGCAGACGGAGCCAGTCATGGAACGCGATCTCCAACCAGTGAACAGCGCTGCGTCCCGCACGGCTGTCGGCGCTGCGGATGCAATCGCGCACGCGGCTTCGCTGCCCGGCCGCGTCGACGCACTGCTGCCTGGCGCACACCTGGTTTCCGATCGTGCCGGTTACAGCCATCACGGCATCTACGTCGGCGACGGGCGCGTCGTCCACTACGCGGGGCTTTGCACGTCGCTGCATCGCGGCCCGATCGAGGAAGTCACGCTCGAACGCTTCGCCGCCGGTCATGCGGTTCGCGTCGTGCCGCATCCGTACGCGGCCTATGCGGGGCGCACCGCGGTGCTGCGCGCACGTTCCCGTCTCGGCGAAAACCGCTATCGCCTGCTGACGAACAATTGCGAGCACTTCTGCACGTGGTGCCTGGAAGGCACGGGCTACAGCGAGCAGGTTCGCACGTGCGTCATGCATCCGCGGACGGCGTTCCGGTTCGCGCTGTCCGTCTGCCGCGTGCTGCTCGTGGCGCGGCGTGCGGGCGGACGGTGCACCACGGTCGCCATCGCCGCCGCATGAGCGACGTCCCGGCGCGTTCGACATCGCCACGAGGGGGCTCAAATGAACGGGATCACATCATCACTGCGCATGCAGGTCGACAAGTGGCTCGCGCCGAGCGCGCGCGTGCCGGCGCGCATCGTGCGCTTCAGCCGCATGCCTGCGCAACGGCGGCGCTTTGTCTGCGTCGAGGCCGTGCATCCGGCTGGCACGATCGCGATCTTCTTCTTTCGTCACGACGACGGCTCATGGTGGGTGTTCCCGCCGGCCGACCGGCGGCCAGCGATGACGGTGCGAGCGGCCTGAGCGGGCACGCGGCGTGGTGCGTCCGTCAACGCAACAGCGTCGGACGCGCCGGCGACGCCGTTGCGTCGGCCACCGGTGCACGCGCCGACGCGGCATTGCGTGCGTCAGTGTGCAGATACGGGAACGGTTGCGGCGCGAGCATCGTCTGATGCGCACGTACCTTCGCGCCACCCGCGATGGCGGCCATCGCCTGCTTGTCGAGGTCGACGCTTTCGGGAAGATCGTTGATGACGAGCACGCCCATGGTTGGCTCCGCGAAATCGGATGGGAGAAGCGTGAAGCGGGCAGCCACGCAGCATCATGCGATGTGCCGACGTACCCGGGATCTGTCCAGTATAGGTTCCGCCGCACGGCCGCGCGGCCTGGAAATGCTAGTTCCGGCACCGATTGCACAGGGCGTTACCGCGGACTAGTATGATTTGTTAGACATCCTGTCAGAAGGCCGGCGGACGGTGCGTCGCGCGGTCGAATTCGTCTGACGATGGCGTGGCGGCGACCGCGTGTTCGACGGTGTCCGGTGCATCACCGATACGTCGCGCCGCATGGGTACGTCGTGGATAGTCCTTGCCCTGGCGGCGCCGCGAGGCGCCGAAGCGGGTCGGCAAGCTGAAGCTGAGTAGACGGCATACGAATGATGAGCTTTGCGCAGCTGATTCAGACATTCCAGAGCGGGGCGCTGTCGCAGGACGCGTTCTTCTCGGAGATCGACCGGGTGCTGGCGATCGATCAGGTCGATTGCGCACGTCTGCGCGAAGTACTCGACCAGACGCAAACCACGCAGCCGCTGTCGGACGATATCTATGCGGAAGTGCTGAAGCGCATCGAGCGATGTCATGACAGGACGGCATCCGCGGGCGATGCAACCCGGATCCAGGAGAGCCCGCTTCGGCCGGAGGCGCGGCCAGCCCCACCGTCCGGGCCGTCGGGCGGCGCGATGCCGGTCGACGGCGAATGCGTGAAAGGCATCGGCGATACGCTGAACGGGCGCTTCGTGCTGGAGGAGTGCCTGGGCGTCGGCGGGATGGGTACCGTGTACAAGGCGCTCGACCTGCGCAAGCTGGAGGCCTCGGATCGCAAGCCGCACATCGCGATCAAGGTGCTCAATGTGCAGTTTCGCGGCCAGCCGACGTCGCTGATCGCGCTTCAGCGTGAAGCCCGCAAGGCGCAGACGCTCGCCCATCGCAATATCGTCACCGTCTACGACTTCGATCGCGACGGTCCGCTCGTCTACCTCACGATGGAGTATCTGTCAGGCCGGCCGCTCAGCAAGGTGCTGCGTGCGCCGGACTTCAAGGGCATGCCGCTCGATGCCGCGTTGCCGATCATCGCCGGCATGGGCCAGGCGTTGGCCTACGCGCATGAACGCGGCTTCGTCCACTGCGATTTCAAGCCCGCCAATGTGTTTCTCACCGACCGCGGCGAAGTGAAGGTGATCGACTTCGGGATCGCACGCGCGTTCCAGCGGCGCGACGAGGATCCCGACGTGACCGTGTTCGATCCGGCGAGCCTTGGCGGCATCACGCCGGCCTACGCGAGCCCGGAGATGTTCGAGCATCTCGAGCCGGATCCGCGCGACGACGTCTACGCGCTCGCCTGTGTCACCTACGAATTGCTGACCGGACGCCATCCGTTCAACCGGCTGTCGGCTACCCAGGCGCGTCACGACCACTTGCGGCCCGCGCGCCATCCCGGTCTGGATCGCACGCAATGGCGAACCTTGAGCGCCGCGTTGTCGTTCGACCGCGCGACGCGCACGCCCAGCGTCAATCTTTTCCTGGAAGGCATGGGCGTGTTCAGTCGCCCGACGCGGGCGTCGGGCGTACGAACAGGGGTGACCGTGGGCGCTTGCACGGTGGCGGCGATCGCCGTGCTCTGGTACGGCTACCAGGCGCTTTCGCGCAGCGGCGAAAAGCGCCCCGCCGCGGACACGGTCGTGCACGCGTTTGCCGGTGGCGGAGGTGGTGCGACGGCAGGCGCCGAGGCCGGCAGCGCACCCGCGGCCGTCGCGAACGCCGTGCCCGCTGCCGCCAGCGTGCCGCCGCCGGCACCGCCACCGGCGATCTCGCTGGCCTCGGTGACGGCTGCGCTGTCGCGCATCCCGTGTTCGGCGCTGGACGCGTCGGTGCAGGATCACGTGCTGCAGGTGCGCGGTTACACGGAAGCCGGTGTCGGTATCGGACGCGTGCGAACCGCGCTCAGCGGCATGGCGGGCGGGCAGACGGCCAATCTCGACGTGCGCCCGGTCGATGCCCACAATTGCGAGATCGTGAGCGCGCTTGCCCCGTACTGGCGATCGAATCGGGCAGCGTCACACGCCGCGTCGATCCGCACGCGCGCGCCTGATGCGCATCTCGCGGAAGGCAACCCGCTGGTCATCGACATCACGACACCAGGTTACGACTCGTATGTGAACGTCGATTACTACGTGCTGAACGGGAGCGTCGTGCATCTCGTGCCAAGCAACCGCGAACGCGACAACCAGGCGCCGCCGAATTACGCCGCGACGATCGGCAGCATGGGCGAGTGGGTGATCGGCAAGCCTTTCGGGACCGAGATGATCGTGCTCCTCGTCACGCCCGCGCCGCTGTTCGACGGGATGCGCCCGCCATCCGAGCCGCGTGCCGCCTATCTCGCGGCGATCGAGCGGCAATTGAAGCTGTTCGAGGCCAAATATGGCGAGGGGCGCATTGCCGCCGATTTCGTCCAGATCACGACGCGTGCCAACGGCAGCTGAGCGAGCGGGCTCGCGCGTATCAGCGGCCTAGAGATTCCGCCGCCTTGTGAATGGCCTTGCGGATGCGCGGAAACGTGCCGCACCGGCATGCGATGTTCTTCATGGCCTCGTTGATCTGATTGTCGTCGGGGCGAGGGCATCGCATGAGCAGGGCCGTGGCGGCGATCAGCTGTGCGCTCTGGCAATAGCCGCATTGCACGACGTCGACGGCAATCCACGCGTCCTTCAGTGCGCGCGCTTCCACGCTGTCCAGCCCTTCGACGGTCGTGATGCGCGCGCCGTTCAGCGTCCCGACCGGGAGTTGGCAGGCGGGCACGGCCTGATCGTTCAAGAGCACCGTGCATGCACCGCAGACCCCGACGCCACAGCCGAACTTCGTGCCGGTCAGCTTGCGTTCGCAGCGAATCACCCAGAGCAGCGGGGTGGCGGGCTCGGAATCGACATGAGCGGTTTCCCCGTTGATACGGACTGACACCATCGGTCGTCTCCTTGGTCGGGTGGGATCGGCTTGACGAACGGCAGCGTGCGATGGCGCACGCCCGTGAGCGAATACAGCGCATTCGCCACGGCCGCCGCGATCGGCGGCGTGCCCGCTTCGCCGACGCCGTGCGGCTCGGTCCCGCCTGCCACGACTTGCGTGACGATCTCGGGACACGTCTCCATGTTGACGAGCGGATAGCTGTCGAAATAACGCTGTGCGACTTGCCCGTTCTCGATCGTGATCGCCTGCTCGAGCGCGGCCGACAATCCGAAGATGATCCCGCTTTCCATCTGCTGCTCGACCAGATTCGGATTCACAGCCAGCCCGCAGTCGATCACGCAGACCACGCGCGTCACGCGAAAGCCGTCACCTTCCTGCCGGACTTCGGCGACTTGCGCGACCACGCTGCCGAACGACTCATGCATCGCCACGCCGCGTGCGCACCGCGCGCCGGTCTTGTCACGCCATGCCAGCGGCGAACGCCAGCCGGACAGCGCGACGAGCGCCCGCAACACGGACGCATGGCGCTGGTGCGCCGGCTGCTTGAGCAGGTCGAGGCGAAACTGGATCGGGTCTTTCCGTGCCAGCGCGGCCATCTCGTCGATGAAGCTCTCGACGAAGAATGCCTGATGCGAGTGCCCGACGGAGCGCCAGTAGCCAACCGGAACCGGGAGCGTCACCGTAGTGTGCTGGACGAGCATGTTGTCGCATTCATAGGGCAGGTCGAACGCGCCTTCCGCCGTGGTGGCGTCGGGCAACCGTTTCGCGGCGAGGCTCGGCATGCCGAAAGTGCGAGGCATCGCCTGCGCGCTGATCGACTGGCTTGCCGACATGCCCTTCCAGGCGACCAGCCTGCCGCTTGCATCGATGGCGCCGCTGTATCTCGCCACACAAGCCGGGCGGTAGAAGTCGTGCGTCATATCCTGCGGGCGCGACCAGATCGTCTGTACCGGCCGCCCCTTCGCATGGAGCGCGATGGCGGCCGCCTGCGTGATGAAGTCGACCTCGAGCCGCCGGCCGAATGCCCCGCCGATCAATTGCTGATTCACGACCACCTTGTCTTCGTCCAGGCCCAGCAGCGCGGCGACCGCCTTGCGTGCCACCATCGGGACCTGCGTGCCGCACCAGATCGTTGCCGCGTCGTCGTCGACACGCACCGTGCAATTCATCGGTTCCAGCGGCCCGTGAGCCAGGTAGGGCACTTCGTACTGCGCGACGAACGGCTTCGCGCGGCCCAGCGCCGCATCGACGTCGCCGATGGCGTAGAACACGTGGCGGCCCTCGTCGCCGTCGAGGGCGTGCATCAACGCCGTGCGGACATCCACGCTATTCACGCCGGCAGCCGGCCCGTGATCCCATGTGACCGACAACTGGCACAACGTCCGCATCGCGATGAAGGGATTGTCGGCAATGACGGCAACGCCTCCCGTTCCACCGTTGGATGGCTCGATCCTGAAGATGCCGGTCACGCCTTTCAGGCTGGCGACCCCGGACTTGTCGAAATCCAGTGCATTTCCGCCGAGTGTCGGGCACATCGTGACGCTCGCATACAGGAGCTTGTCCGGAAGCACATCGATGCCATAGCGCGCGCTGCCATCGAGCTTCGCGTGCGCCTCGATGCGGCCCAGCCGTTTCCCGACCAGCGTGAACGCCCTTGGGTCCTTCAGGTCGACATGTGGCGGGCGCGGCACGTCCCGCGCGAGCTCGACAAGTTCACCGTACGTCGCAGAGCGTCCCGACCGATGCAGCACCACGCCGGCTTTCGTCTCGCATTCCGCGACGGGCACCTGCCAAAGCTTCGCCGCGGCGCTGCACAACATGACGCGGGCCGTGGCGCCCGCCTCGCGCATGGGCCCCCACAGATCGATCATGCTCGTCGATCCTCCGGTGACCATCGAACCCAGGTAGCGTGCGCCATGGCGCGCCAATGCCGCCGCGCCGCGAGCGATCAGGCTGTCGTCGTCGGGGCGAAATGGCAGGCCCTCGGCGAGGGATTCACGGTCCTTGTAGATCGTGTCGAGCGGAGACATGACGATGCGGACCCGGGGCCAGTCCGCATCGAGCTCCTCCGCCAGCAACATGGCCGAGCCGGTATGTATCCCCTGGCCCATTTCGGATTTGCTCATGACGATCGTCACGTCGTTAGACAAACTGATCATCACCCAGCCGTTCAGCGGCACATCGACGCGTGACGTCTCCAGCTGCGCGGGTATTTCCAGCCGGTCGTCGGGGCGCCACCATGCCCAACCGACCACCAGCATGCCCGCCGCTCCCGCACCGCCCAACAGGAAGGTTCTGCGCTTCAACATGATGTGGCCGCCGACATGTGTTGGTCGAGTCACGGCGCATTCGGCGAACCACGCCCACGTGCCTCGACAATTCAATGTTTCAAACACAATCCGACATTTCATTGCTGCTGCAATCACCTATATTAGTCACTGATATCGGCAACCGAGAACCGGAAAGTGATGTTCGTTTGAAACAAGCGCTGAAGACGCGGCCTGCTGTAGCCCGAGGGACGTCCGTGGCTTCCGGGACGCGAAGCGCATCGTGCCGATCGCTTCGCATGCACCACCCACCGGAGGTTGTTGATGCTTGTCGATGAGGTTCACGCGTTGCGGACCGGGGTGGCGCGAGTGCAGGCGCTGACATCGCGTGCGACAGGCTGAGGGACCGGGCTATATCGTGTGCGGCGATGCGGCGGGCTATCTCGACCCCGCGACAGGCGACGGCTTGCGTTTTGCCATCGCTTCCGGCCTGCGCGCGGGCGCGATTGCCGTCGAGGTTTCGCGTCATCCCGATCAAAGAAGCCCGCCAGGAGACGGAACCTGGCGGGCTTGAAACGCCGCGGGACAAACCCGCGGCGGACTGGAGGACTTCGGTCGTTCGGTACCACGCTAGCGAATACGGCGACCACTGCGAGGCCGCATGGCGACACTTACAGGCCCATCTTCGCGACCACCAGACCGCCAAGGTTGTTGATCGAGTTGGTCACGCTGGTGAGATCCTGGTGGGTCGATGCATCGACCTGGGTCACCGGAGCCGTGATGGTATTCGGGCTGGCGAACGAGAAGCCACTGCCGGTCGCGATGTTGTTGATACCGGCGTTCTGGAACACGCTACCACCGCTGACGGCCGCCATTTCCTTGCGGCTGAGTTCGTGGGCGCGGGACAGGTCGTTGATCATCAGTGCGGACATGGTAAATCTCCTTGGGTTTGCTGCGGTTTGGAAGAGAGCACGTTTCGTTGCGCTCGCAGCTACAAATGCACAGGGCGTGCCAGCGTCGAATCATGCGCGCATGAGGAGCGCTTAACCTCATGAAAACAAAAGCGATTCCATCTGGCATCCGACGTTTCGCCGGGACCGCCGAGCACGATCGAAGCACGCCGATGTCGGATTCTTCCAAACGATTTCCGTGGCGGCTGTCCTGTCTCGGCCAACATGAAGCGAGGCGTGGCGCTCGCGATTCGCGTCGCGGGCATCCATGTGCGGCAGCGGGGTGGACGCGTCGGCGCGAAAAGGCCGCCCACGCGCGCGCGATCGTGCGCGGCGCCCGGCAGTTGAGCGACACGCGCTTGCCGCCGGCGAACGCCGATACGACGATGCGCCGACGGGCGGCCGCAAGCGGAATCGACGCCAGGATCGGGAGCCATGTGTTTCGCATAACTGAATTCTCTGCGTACCTGCAGAGCGGCCGGACGCATCGGGAATATCGCGCCGATGGCCAACGGCGCATCGATGCGACGACGCAGTTCCTTGACTGGCACCGCGGTGTCATCAACCTCGACGACGTGGAGCGAATCTATGTGCAGGGAAGGGAAGCCGAAAGCGCGTCGGGATCAGTCCGGCCGCGGATGGGAGAGGGCGGCGCGGCTGACGTGTCGTCAGCCAATCTGCCTGTTCATGCCGGCTGCGTTTTTATCATGCAAGGAAGCCCGCCAACGGACACGGCTGGCGGGCTTTTGAACGCCGCGAGGACGACCCCGCGGCGGACTGGAGCGTTTCGGTACGACGCTATCGGATACGGCTGCCATTGCGAGGAAGGCGGGCGAAACTTACAGGCCCAGCTTCGCGACCACCAGACCGCCAAGGTTGTTGATCGAGTTGGTCACGCTGGTGAGATCCAGGTGGGTCGATGCATCGACCTGGGTCACCGGGGCCGTGATGGTATTGGGGCTGGCGAACGAGAATCCGCTGCCCGTGGCGATGTTGTTGATTCCGAGGTTCTGGAACACGCTACCACCGCTGACGGCCGCCATTTCCTTGCGGCTGAGTTCGTGGGCGCGGGACAGGTCGTTGATCATCAGTGCGGACATGATAAATCTCCTAGGTTTGCTGCGGTTTGGAAGAGAGCACGTTTGCGTTGCGCTCGCAGCTACAAATGCACAGGACGTGCCAGCTCGACTCATGCGCGCTTGATGGGTGCTTAACCTAATGAAAACAAAGGTAATTTCATCGGGATGACGACGTTTCGCCGGACCCGTCGAGCACGACCGGTAAAAGGCGGTGTCGGGTTTGTCCAAACGATTTCCCGGGTAGCTGTTTCACTTCAGCCAACACGAAAGCGGTCTGACGGGCCAGCCCCGTTCGGGATCGTGATGCCTTCGGAGCGTGGAGGATTCGTCAGGTTTTTCGCATCGGAACTGTGACGCACCTACGTCAGGAGATCGTCGTCATGAGCGCGATTGAATACGATGTCATCGTTGTCGGGAGCGGCTTCGGCGGAGCGGTGGCGGCCTGCCGCCTTGCGGAGGCGGGATGGAGGGTGCTGGTCCTGGAGCGTGGTCGCCGCTGGACCCCGAAGACGTATCCGCGCGACGAGACCGACCCGTGGCTTTGGGACCAGCAGAACCCGCAACGATTCCATGGCTGGGCCGACCTGCGGTTTTTTTCCCGCATGTCGGTGGTGGCTGCCGCGGGCGTGGGCGGCGGGTCGCTGATCTATGCCAACGTCTCGGTCGAGGCCAAGCCCGACGCCTTCGATCAGGGCTGGCCGCCCGAGATCACGTACGAGGCACTCAAGCCTTACTACCAGCGCGTGGGCTGGATGCTGTCGGTCCAGGAGGTGCCCGACAATCAGATCAGCGAACGCACCCGCTTGTTGCGCGACGCTGCCGACGCCTGCGGCTGGGGCGATCGGTATCGCAAGTTGCCGCTCGCCGTGTCGTTCTCGCCGACCTACGATCCGTCCTTGCCCGGCGCGCGCGACGACCGGCATTCTGTCAGGCACGTCAACGTGCATGGAGTATCGCAAGGCACGTGCGTGCATTGCGGCAATTGCGACATCGGGTGCCAGGTGTCGGCGAAGAACACGCTCGACCTCAACTATCTGGCCGTGGCCGAGCGCCATGGCGCAAAAATCCTTCCGCTGCACCTTGTGCAAAAGCTCGAGCCGCTCGGCGCGGGATGGCGCGTGCATTTCGACGTCATCGATCCCGCCGCCGGTAGTGTCATGCCCGGAACGGCCACGGCGGCCAGGGTGATCGTCAGCGCCGGATCGATCGGCAGTACCGAGTTGCTGCTCCGCTGTCGCGACGAACATCGCACGCTGCCGAATCTATCGCCGAGGCTCGGCTGGGGCTGGGCCTTCAACGGCGACTTCGTCACGCCGGCCTTCTACAGTCACCGGAAGATCTCTCCGTCGCACGGCGTCACCATCTCCGCTGCGATCGACCTTCTCGACAGGGCTGACGACAATGGTCAGCCTCTGTTCGTGGAGGACGGCGGCGTGCCCAATCTTGCGCATGATTTCGTGCGCCGCCACCTGCAGCGCTCGCACGGTGGGGTGATGCACGCGTTCTGGCGCGCCTTCGCGCGCCATTTCGATTGCGATGACCCGGTCGAGAACATGATGCCCTGGTTCGGCCAAGCGATCGATCCGGGGGACGGGCACATGCGTCTCGGCCGCCGCTGGTTTGCGCCATGGCATCGCATATTGCGGCTCGACTGGTCGTACGCGCGATCCCTGGCTGTCGTCGATGCGATGGTCGATGCGCACCGCCGCCTTTCGATTGCCACGGGCGGCGAACCCTTCGTCCCGCCGACATGGAGCGACTTCCACCGGCTGATCACCCCGCATCCGCTCGGTGGTTGCAACATGGGACTCACGCGCGAGGATGGCGTCGTGAACGCGGACGGAAAGGTGTTCGGTTACGACGGGCTCTACGTGATGGACGGTGCGACGATCCCGCGTGCGCTCGGGCTGAATCCGTCGCGCACGATCGCCGCGCTGGCCGAGCGCGATGTCGCCGTGCTGCTCGGCCAGCGTTCAGCGTAGGTGTTCCGGATCGGCGACGGTTGACAGGCAAGGGGAATGGCGCCGCGGCTACCTCTTGTCTCGTGAATCCGTTCAACGCGAATCGCCTTACCGGTATTACGCAAGGTAGTGCGCAGGTAGCGTTCACGTACGATGCCGCCAGCCGGCGATCGACGTTGACCTTGCCCAACGGGATCGTGGCCACCTACAGCTATGATGTGGCAAACCAGTTGACCGGCATCTCGTATGCGAACGGCAGCACCAACCGAATGCTGTGCCATTCCCACAGCTTCTCGCAGGCCAGCGTCGGCCCGAAATCGGCGTAGCGCTCGCGAACCAGGCTCAAGGCACGATGCGCCAAATCCTCGGGCAGTTGATGGTTGCTCGCATGGCCACGACGCTGCGAAATCAGCCCGACCGGGCCAGCAGCGCGATATCGGGCGACCAGCCGCTCAATCTGCCGTCGACTGATCCCAAGCCGCTCCGCGGCTCGCCAAGGCATCAGACGCTGCTCGATCACGGCTTCCACGACCTTCAGACGATCCAGCTCCCGCATGCTCATGGTGATTAGTCCAGGTTGGCCCACGATGCGCTCCGGCAGTTCGAACCGCTGCCAGCATGCGCCGAAACCCTCGAACTACGACATTTCAACTTTGCTCAGATGCGACATTACAACTTTGCTCTTAGACCATGGAATTCGATAACTCTCATTATGTCAAATACTGTGACTTCCATACTTAACAGACATCCCGCGACTGCGGATTAAGTTGAGTCTGCCTGTGCGCTCACTACCGGACATGAAAGTGGTATCGGCTTCGTTGCTAGATGGATCGGCCGGACCTGCGTCGGCGGCAACCGCCGGTCAATCGCTCTCCGCAGCGGCGAAGTCGCCGGGCGGCAACGGTCGGTTCGCCACGTCAAGTGCTTCGGCGCACGTCAGGCCGAGCGCCTGCAATACCACCGCCGCGGCCCGCTCGGGGAGCCGGCTGTCGTCCCCGGCCCGCTTCGCGGCGCCGCCCGCGGCCGCGTCGGCCGCGTAGGACTCGGCCGCGATCGCCGCGAGGATCGTGCCCGTCATCGCGAGCACACTCATGAACGGATCGCCGACCACGAAGCGGCGTGCTGCGATTCCGCGCTCGCTGTCGCGCCGCAAACGCTGGCCCAGCCCGTGGTCGAGCGCGCGCGCCGAAAAGCCCTCCCGCATCAGGAACCGTCCCCAGAGCCGCTCGCGGCGCGCGCGCATCAGCGTGTGACGCACGCAGACGGAAACGACCTCGGCCGGATCCGACAATCCGCTCGCCAGCCGCTCGAGCCCGTCCGCGAAATCGTCGAACACCCACTCCGTCAGCGCGTCGAAGATGCCGTCCTTCGATTCGAAGTGGTAGTAAAACGAGCCGAACCCCACATCCGCCGCCTCGGTGATCTCGCTGATCGCCACGTTGTCCCTGCCCTTTTCCGCCATCAGGCTGAACGCCGCCTGTAGCAGGCGCATACGCGTCACCTGCTTGCGCCGTGCGCCGCGCGGCTGACGCTGTTCCGCTTCGGCCACTGACGCGTTCGCGCTGCCGCGCCGGGCCGGTGTGTCGTCCATGAGCGCGCCTCGGTTGTCCGAAAGATTCTTCTGCATGGCGCAATTCTAGATTATTGGCTCATACTTGACAATGTTATCAGTTATGAGTCTAATCTCGAAAATCGCAGAACCGGTTCCGGTCCGGACACTGTGTCCGACTCCCGCCGACTCCCGCCGACTCCCGCCGACGAGTGTCGGCGACGTGCGGACGGCCGCGTCGGCGCACGTACGGCCATCGCAGGGCGCGAACGCGCCATGTCGGCAAGCGGAATGGTCTGCACCACGAACATCGGAGTGCTGATTGATCGTGAGGCGCACCGTCGCGGAGACGCTCGCGCGCGCCTGCATGAACCGGGGCGACCCGCCGTGGTCGCCGAACCCTTTTTAGTTTGACCCTCACTTGTCTTGGAAACATCGTGAAATCACCCGGTCTTGACGCGCGGACATCAACGCGCCCGTTTCTGACACGCATCGCACCGCCGGTGCGGCGAGCCCCGATCGCGTTCGCGTGCTGTGCGATTCTCCTCACGGCCTGCCACTCGCACGAGGCCGCTGCGCCCGAGCCGCAACCGGTGGTCGCGCTGGCCGTTCATGCGGCCGACGGCGCGATGCAACGCGTGCTGCCCGCGCAGGTTCAGGCGCGATATTCGACGCCGCTGTCGTTTCGGGTCGGCGGCAAGATCGTCGAGCGGCGCGTGCGGATCGGCGACACCGTCAAGGCCGGCCAGACCGTCGCGATGCTCGATCCGGCGGATCTGCACAACACGCTGCTGAACGCGCGCGCCCAGCTCGATGCCGCCGAGCATCGCGTTGCCTATGCGAAGCAGCAGCTGGATCGCGACCGCGCCCAGGCTCAGGCCAACCTGATCGCACCCGCGCAGCTCGAGACGACGCAGGACGCGTATGCATCGGCGGTCGCGCAACGCGATTCCTCACTCGCGCAAATGGCGCTCGCGAGTGATCAACTGCGCTACGCGACGCTGGTCGCGGATCACGATGGCGTCATCACGTCGGAGGATGCCGATACCGGGCAGAACGTGCAGCCCGGCCAGGCGGTGTTTCATCTGGACTGGAGCGGCGACCTCGACATCGTCTGCGACGTCGCGGAGCGGGACCTGCGCGATCTCGCGGTCGGCCGCACCGCGCACGTCAGCCTGACGGCACTGCCCGGCAAGGTGCTCGACGCACGTGTGCGCGAAGTCGCGGCGGCTGCCGATTCGCAGAGCCGCACCTGGCGCGTGAAGCTGACGCTGCTCGCGCCGGGGCCGGACGTGCGCTCCGGGATGACCGCCAGCATCACGTTCGACGGCGCCGCCGACACCGCCGCGGACCACGCGGTCACGCTCCCGGCCACCGCGCTCTTTCATCGCGGCGACGCGCCGGCCGTATGGGTCGTCCGCAAGGGCAGCGACACGCTGGAGCTGCGCCCGGTGTCGGTCGGACGCTACGACGAACGCACGATCACCGTCACGTCGGGTCTCGCGGACGACGAACGTGTCGTGATGCAAGGCGTTCATACGGTCAGCGCCGGCCAGCACGTGCGCGTCGTGCCGCCGCTGCATGCGGAGGACTTCGCGTCATGAATGCTCCGGAACACCGGCCGTCGACCGACGGCACGCTCGCAGGAACCGGCGCGGCATCGCACGACGGCGGCCGTTTCAACCTCTCCGCATGGGCGCTGAAGCATCAGCAACTGGTGATCTTCCTGATCGGCCTCGCGACGATCTTCGGCGTGATCGGCTATACGCGACTCGCTCAATCGGAGGATCCGCCGTTCACGTTCCGCACCATGGTGATCCAGACCTACTGGCCCGGCGCCACGGCGCGCGAGGTGCAGGAACAGGTCACCGACCGGATCGGCCGCCAGCTCCAGGCAGCGCCGTACGTCGACAACATCAAGAGCTATTCGCGGCCCGGCGAGTCGATGATCTTCTTCGCGATGAAGGATTCGGCGCCGGTCGACCAGGTGCCGGAGACCTGGTATCAGGTGCGCAAGAAGGTCGGCGACATCCGGGCGACGCTGCCGAAGGGAATCGCCGGCCCGTTCTTCAACGACGAATTCGGTGACGTCTATACCAACATCTACGCGCTCGAAGGCGACGGCTACTCGCCCGCGCAACTGCACGATTACGCGGACAAGCTGCGCACCGTGCTGTTGCGCGTGCCGGGTGTCGCGAAGGTCGACTACTTCGGCGACCCCGCCCAGCACGTGTTCGTCGAGATCTCGAACGCGCAGCTGACGCGGCTCGCGATCACGCCGCAGCAGCTCGCGCAGGCGATCGATGCACAAAACGCGGTCGCGCCGGTCGGCACGATCATGACGGCGGACGATCGCGTATTCGTGCGCCCGAGCGGCGCGTTCAAGGACACGCAGGCGCTCGCCGACATGCTGATCACAGTGAACGGCCGGACGTTCCGGCTCGGCGACGTCGCGAAGGTCACGCGCGGCTACGACGATCCGCCGGCCACGCAGATGCGGACGAACGGTCACGCGGTGCTCGGCATCGGCGTCACGATGCAAAAAGGCGGTGACGTGATCGATCTCGGCAAGGCGCTCGATGCGAAGGCAGCCGAGCTGCAGGCCGGCTTGCCGGCCGGTCTGAAGCTGGCTGCGGTGTCCAGCATGCCGCATGCCGTGAAGCACTCGGTGGACGACTTCGTCGAAGCGGTCGGAGAAGCCGTCGCGATCGTGCTCGTCGTCAGCCTCGTGTCGCTCGGCCTGCGCACCGGGATGGTCGTAGTCATCACGATTCCGATCGTGCTCGCCGTGACGGCACTGTGCATGCACGCGTTCGGCATCGGCCTCGACAAGGTGTCGCTCGGCACGCTCGTACTCGCGCTCGGGCTGCTGGTGGACGATGCGATCATCGCGGTCGAGATGATGGCGGTGAAGCTCGAGCAGGGGGGGAGCCGGGCGAGCGCCGCCGCATTCGCGTACACGAGCACGGCGTTCCCGATGCTGACGGGCACGCTCGTCACCGTGTCGGGCTTCCTGCCGATCGCGCTCGCGAAATCCAGCACCGGCGAATACACGCGCTCGATCTTCGAGGTATCGGCGATCTCGCTGATCGTGTCGTGGTTCGCGGCCGTCGTGCTGGTGCCGCTGCTCGGCTACCACATGCTGCCCGAGCACGCGCATCGCGACGGTCACGCGCATGGCGACGAAGTGTACGACACGGGCTTCTACCGCCGGCTGTCCGGGTGGATCTCGGCCTGCATCGAGCGCCGCTGGGTCGTGCTCGGCGTGACGGCCGTGCTGTTCGCGATCGCGATGGTCGCATTCACGCGCGTGCCGCAGCAGTTCTTCCCGAATTCCGAGCGGCCCGAACTGCTCGTCGACATGCGCTTGCCGGAAGGCGCGTCGTTCGACGCGACGCTGCGCGAGGCGAAGCGGCTCGAAAAGGCGCTCGACGGTCGGCCTGAAATCGATCATGTCGTCGACTTCGTCGGCACCGGTGCGCCGCGTTTCTACCTGCCGCTCGACCAGCAGCTTCAGCAGCCGAACTTCGCGCAATTCGTGATCACGGCCAAGGACGTCGAGACGCGCGATCGGCTGTCGCACTGGCTCGAAGCGACGCTCGCAAGCCGCTTCCCGACCGTGCGCACGCGCGTCGCACGGCTCGAAAACGGGCCGCCCGTCGGCTTCCCGATCAAGTTCCGCGTCAGCGGCGACGACATCGCGACCGTGCGCGGCATCGCCGAGAAAGTGGCGGACAAGGTCCGCGCCGACGCCCGCACGCGCAACGTGCAGTTCGACTGGGACGAACCGGCCGAGCGGTCGGTCTCGTTCGAGATCGACCAGCTCAAGGCACGCCAGCTCGGCGTGACGTCGGAAGACGTGTCGGGTTTTCTCGCGATGACGCTGTCCGGCTACACGGTTACGCAGTATCGCGAGCGCGACAAGCTGATCGACGTCGACCTGCGCGCGCCGAAGAGCGAACGCATCGACCCGTCGAAGCTCGCCGGCCTGGCGATCCCGACGCCGCACGGCCCGGTGCCGCTCGGCACGATCGGCCACGTGCGCGACACGCTCGAGTACGGCGTGATCTGGGAACGCGACCGCCAGCCGACCGTCACCGTGCAGGCCGACGTGCGCGGCGACGCGCCGAGCATCGGCGTGACGCGCGACATCGACAGCGCGCTCGCGACGGTGCGCGCGACGCTGCCGGCCGGTTACCGGGTCGAGATCGGCGGTGCGGCCGAGGAGAGCGTGAAGGGCCAGACGTCGATCAATGCGCAGATGCCGCTCATGATCATCGCGGTGCTGACGCTGCTGATGATCCAGCTCAAGCGCTTCTCGCGCGCCTTCATCGTCGTGCTGACGGCGCCGCTCGGCCTGATCGGCGTGGTCGCCGCGCTGCTGCTGTTCGGCAAGCCGTTCGGTTTCGTCGCGCTGCTCGGCGTGATCGCGATGTTCGGGATCATCATGCGCAACTCCGTGATCCTGGTCGATCAGATCGACCGGGACATCGCGGCCGGGCAGCCGCGCTTCGCCGCGATCGTCGGCGCGACCGTGCGCCGCTTCCGGCCGATCATGCTGACCGCCGCCGCCGCCGTGTTCGCGCTGATCCCGCTGTTGCGTTCCGGCTTCTTCGGCCCGATGGCAACCGCGCTGATGGGCGGCATCACGATCGCGACGGTACTGACCATCTTCTTCCTGCCGGCCCTGTATGCGACGTGCTTCAAGGTGCGCCGCGACGAGAGCGAGCCGCGCGCAATGAACGTCGCGTCCTCGGAGACATGCTGATGAAATTCCCTCTTCTCACATCGGTGCTTGCCGTGAGCGCGGCGCTGGGCTTGAGCGGCTGTGCAATGGCACCGAGCGGCACGCCGCCCGCGATGCCGTCGCCCGCGCACTACGGCGCGACGCCCCAGGCGCCGCGCACCGTCGAAGCGGCGGGCGTCGCGCAGCAATTCGACGTCGGCGCCGCACCCGTTCCGCAATGGTGGCGCCTGTATCGCTCCAGCGCGCTCGACGCACTGGTCGACGAAGGCCTGCGCGCGAACCCGACGCTCGCCGCGACGGAGAAAACGCTCGCCGCCGCGCAGCAGGAACTGCGTGCGCAGATCGGCGCATCGACCCTGCCGTCGCTCGACGCGAACGCGCAGGTTGCCCGCACCCGCACGCCGGACATCTCCGGCGCCGGCACGCAAAACCTGCGCTACAACGTATTCGTCGGACAGCTGCAGGCGCATTACACCTTCGACCTGTTCGGCGCCACGCGGTATGCGAATGCGGCGAGCGCCGCGCGTGTCGACGTGCGCGGTTGCGAACTCGAAGCGGCTCGGCGCGCGCTGGCGGCCAACATCGTTGGCACCGCGATCGGCGCAGCGGCGCTCGACCGCCAGATCATGCTGACCGAGCGCCTCATCGCAGTCGCCGAAGCGTCAGCGCTCGACGACCAGCAGCGCTACGCGCTCGGCGCGATGTCCCACGTGCAGGCGCTGGCGTCGACGCAAGGCGCCGCGTCGCTTGCCGCGTCGCTGCCGCCGCTGCGCCAGCAACGCGCGAGCGCCGTTCACGCGCTCGCGATCCTGCTCGGCCGCACGCCCGACGCGCCGCCGCCGATCCCGGCTTTCGCCGGGCTGTCGCTGCCGGAACACGTGCCCGTGGCCGTGCCGTCCGACCTGCTGAAGGCGCGCCCCGACATCCGCGCGGCCGAGGCCGCCGTGAAGGCCGCGGCGGCGGACGTCGGCGAGGCGACCGCGCAGTTGTTCCCGAGCCTGTCGCTCACCGCGACGATGGGGCGCGGCGGCTTCAGCTGGCCCGCGCTGCTGTCGGGCGCGGGCGGGCTGTGGGCGGTCGGCGCGGGGCTGTCGCAGCCGCTGTTCCACGGCGGCGCGCTGCTGGCTCACCGACGCGCGTCGCGCGATCTGTACGACGCGGCGGTGCTGCAGTACAAGGCGGCGGTGCTGTCTGCGTTCGGCGACGTCGCCGATTCGCTCGCGGCGCTGGACAACGATGCGCAAGCGCTGGCGGCGAACGAACTCGCGGCGCGCGCGGCGGGCGCGGCTTTCGACGAGACGGTGCAACGCCGCACGCTGGGCGCCGTGCCGATGTCCGCGCAACAGGCGAGCGAGCAGCGGTATCTGAGCGCGGAACTGGAGGCGGTCCGTGCCGCGAGCCGCCGGATGACGGACACGGCCGCGCTGCTGCAGGCCATGGGCGAACTGCCGCCCGACACCCACACGACGATCGCAGCTCGGCAATAGCCGGTGCGTGTCCAGATGCGCCCGGTCGCGCGCCTTCGGGCCGCCCCGGGCGAATTCCGAGTTCCGAAGCCCGATGCGCGGCGTGTCGCGCGCGCCGAGCTTCCGTTACGCCGCATGACGGATTCCCGATGAAACCCGACAACCTGATCGCCTGCCACGAATGCGATCTGCTGCTTCAGCGTCCGCCGCGCCTGCGCGCGCTGGTTCCACACTGCCCGCGATGCGGCGCTCGCGTGAGCGGCGCGGCGCACGGCCACGCGACGCTCGACCGGATGTGCGCAACGACGCTCGCCGCGCTACTGACGTATTGCGTCGCGCAGGCCTTTCCGATCGTCGCGCTCGATGCGGCCGGCATCGCGTCGCACGCGACGCTGGGCGACACCGTGCGTGCGCTATGGTCGAACGGTCAGCCGGAGGTGGCCGCGCTCGTGTTCTGCACGACGATGCTGTTCCCGCTGCTGGAGCTGGCCGCATGGCTGTACCTGCTCGTGCCGTTGCGCGCAGGGCGGGTGCCGCGGCGCTTCGCGCCGATCCTGCACGGTGTTCAGCGATTGCGGCCGTGGAGCATGGTGGAAGTGCTGATGCTCGGCGTGCTGGTCACGATCGTCAAGATGACGAGCCTCGCGCACGTGATCGCCGGGCCCGCGCTGTTCGCGTTCGCCGGCCTCGCCGTGATGCTCGGCTTCCTGTCGTCGATCGAGCCGGCCGGCCTGTGGGACGCGCGCGACGAACTCGTCGCGCTGCAGCCGGCCGGCGCAGATCACCCGAGGCCGTCCGGAGCCGGCATGACGCTACCCGCCGCGCTCCAGGCACGCGGCGGCAGCGAATCGCCGGGCATGACGGCCCGTGCCGCGGGATTGATCGCCTGTCACCACTGCGCGCGCGTACAGCCCGCGCACGCGCGCGGCCAGCGCTGCACGCGTTGCGGTTCGCCGCTGCACGCGCGGCGCCCGCGCAGCGTCGCCCGCACCGGCGCGCTGGTCGCCGCCGCCGCCCTGCTCTACATCCCGGCGAACCTGCTGCCCGTCATGCACGCGACGTCGCTCGGCCGCGCCGAGGACGACACGATCCTCGGCGGCGTCGCGTACTTCTGGACGTCGGGCGACTGGGCGCTCGCCGTCGTCGTGTTCGTCGCCAGCGTGCTCGTGCCGATGCTCAAGCTCGCGATCCTCGCGTTGCAGGCGATGGCCGCGCATCGCGGCGCGCAATGGCGCCCGCTCGAACGGGCGCGGCTCCACCGGCTGGTCGAGCGCGTGGGACGCTGGTCGATGCTGGACGTGTTCGTCGTCGCGCTGACGATCGCGCTCGTGCATTTCGGCACGTTTGCCGACATCACACCCGGCCCCGGCGCGCTCGCGTTCGGCGCCGTGGTCGTGCTGACGATGTGCGCGTCGATGCAGTTCGATCCGCGGCTCATCTGGGACGGCTCATCGCGCCCCGCGTCCGCCCGTCGTCCGTCCTGAACGGGTGCAAGCCCGTCGATTATTTCGAATTCCAAAACGATGCCTCCGTTCTATTTACCTCAACCCGAGATCCGGCCGCGCAGCCGCTGGATTCCGTCGCTCGTCTGGATCGTGCCGCTCGTGTGCGCGCTGATCGGGCTGTCGCTCGTGATCCGGACCGTCGCCGCGACCGGCCCTACGATCTCGGTCACGTTCGCCAACGCCGAAGGCCTCGAAGCCGGCAAGACCAAGGTCCGCTACAAGGATGTCGAAATCGGCTCCGTCCAGACCATTACGCTCACCCCCGACTTCAAGCGCGTGGTCGTCGGGATTCAACTGACCCGCGACGCAGCGCGGTTCGCGAACCGCGGTACGCGCTTCTGGGTCGTGCGGCCGCGCGTCGGCGCCACCGGGATTTCCGGGCTCGGCACACTGCTCTCCGGCGCGTACATCGGCGCGGATCTCGGCCGCTCGCAGCAGAAGCAGACCGACTTCACCGGTCTCGAGACGCCGCCCGCCGTCACCGCGGACCAACAGGGCCACAGCTATCTGCTGCATGGCGACTCGCTCGGATCGATCGACATCGGTTCGCCGGTGTTCTACCGGCATCTGCAGGTCGGTCAGGTTGTCGGTTTCTCGCTCGACAAGGACGGTACCGGCGTCGACGTACAGGCGTTCGTTAAGGCCCCCTACGACAAGTACGTCGGCACCAACACGCGCTGGTGGCACGCAAGCGGCGTGGATCTGCGGCTCGACTCGAGCGGCCTGAAACTCAACACGCAGTCGCTGGCGACGGTGATCGTCGGCGGTCTCGCGTTTCAGTCGCCGCCCGGGCAGCCGGAGGCGCCGCAGGCGGCCGACAACGCGTCGTTCCGGCTCGCGTCCGACGAAGCCGACGCGATGCGCGACCCCGACGGCACGCCGCTGATGGTCGTGATGCGCTTCGACCAGTCGCTGCGCGGGCTGTCGGTCGGCGCGCCGGTCGATCTTCGAGGCATCGCTCTCGGCCAGGTCACGAACATCGGCATCGAGTACGACGAGCACACGCGCAGTTTCAGCATGAAGGTCACGATGGCGCTGTATCCGGCACGACTGAGTCGGCACAGCGATACGGCGCTGCCCGCGCCCGATACGGCCGGCGGCCATGAACTGCTCGAACACCTGGTGCTCCAGGGTCTGCGCGGGCAGTTGCGCACCGGCAGCCTGCTGACTGGCCAGCTCTACGTGGCGCTCGACATGTTCCCGAAGGCACCGCGCGCGAGCGTGAACGTGCACCGCACACCGGTCGAGCTTCCGACCGTCCCGAACACGCTCGACGAACTGCAGGTGCAGATCGCCGATATCGCGCGCAAGCTCGACCAGGTTCCGTTCGACCGGATCGGCAACAGTCTGAACGGTGCACTGGAGCATGCGAGCCAGTTGTTCGGCCACCTCGACGAGCAGGTCGTGCCGCAGGCGCGCGATACGCTGGCCGCCGCGCAGCGCACGTTCAACACCGCCGAGTCGACGTTGCGGCAGGATTCGCCGATGCAGTCGGACGTGCATGACGCGATGCAGTCGCTCACGCATACGCTCCAGTCGTTGAACGCGCTCACCGACTATCTGGAACGTCATCCCGAAGCCCTGCTGTTCGGCAAGAAGGGAGATCGGCAATGAACGCGCGCCCGTTTCGCCTCCTTCGCATGACGGCGCGCATCGCGACGTGCATCGCGCTGGCCGTGCTGAGCGCCTGCGCGTCGCCGCCCGTGCGCTTCCATACCCTGGCGGCGCCGGCCAGTGCTGGCGGCGACCCCACCACGCATCCCGCATGGCTGATCGACATCCAGGCCGTGCACGTCGTGGCGCCAGCGGACGGCAGCCGGTTCGTCGTGCAGCGTGGCCCCGAGCGGGCCGACATCCTGGAGCAGGAACGCTGGGCCGCGCCGCTCGGTGACGAAATACGCGACGGGCTGTCGACGCGCGTCGCGTCCGCGCTGGGCACGATCGACGTTCACCGTGTCGCTTACCCGGACGGCACGCCCGTCTACCGGGTCGCGGTGGACGTCCAGCGAATCGAATCGTGGCCGGCGTCGCACGTGCTGCTCGACGTGACATGGAGTGTGAACTCCGGCTCCGGACAGCCGGCACTGATGTGCCGCAGCATCGTTCGGGCCGGTGCGTCGGCGGGCTACGACGCGCTCGTCGACGCGCATCGCCATGCGCTCGACACGCTCGCGCTCGGAATCGTTGCCGGCATTCGCGCGGCGGCGACGCACGCGCCGCCGCCCGCCGGATGCCGCGCGGGAACACCCGACCGACAGATCGCGCCATCCGCCGTCGAGCGCGGCGCGCGGGATCCGCTCGTCGATTGAATCGGACCGCGAAGACGCACCCGGTCGGGTCGGGCGGCCGGCCTCGCGCCGATCCCCTTGCACGATCAAGCGACATCGTCAGACGGAATCGTCCCGATGAAAAACGAATCGCCGCACCGCCGTTCCCGCATCGATCCGACGTTTCGCGCGGCGCGGTATCGCGCCGCTTCAATCATTTCCACCTGCATGGACTATCCAGGATGAAACCCGTCCGCCTCACGCGAGAGCAACGCAGGCTCGACACACGCGAACGACTCGTCGCTACCGCTCGCGCGCTGTTCATCGCGAAAGGCTTCGCCCATACGAGCGTCGAACATATCGCCGAGGGCGCCGGGTACACGCGCGGCGCGTTCTATGCGCACTTCGAACACAAACGCGAACTGTTGGTCGAGATCCTTCGCCGCGACCATGATCGAATGATCACGAAAGTTCGGCTGGCGGCGCCGAAGAGCGGCGGCTCCTGCACCGCAGCCGACTATGCGGACATTGCCGCCGGCTGGGAATGTTTCCCGCTGTGGGTCGAGGTCCATCTGTACGCGCTGCGCGATGCCGGGTTTCGGCACATCGTCGACTGCCTGCACACCGAACCGGCTGCGCTGCCGGACGCGGCAAGCGGCGCGGCAGGCGCCGCCGAACGGATGCCGTCCGCGGCCGGGTGGGCGGCCGCGCTCGGCGTTGCGCTGCTGAGCGTCGGCGCGCGGTATGCCCGGCGCGACGATCCGGCGTAGCAGGCAGCCCCGTTCGAACCGTCGCCCCGGCTATAATTTCAACCGTTCCCCGACGAGTATCCGCACAATATCTGCATCAGGTCGTGATGAACCCGTGCAGCAACGCGATCCATGCAATGCCGTCAGGCGGCACACTGCACGTCGAACTCGACCTGGTCTGCATCGAGACGCCGCGCTCGCTGTCGCACGGCGCGGTGAGCGCAGGCCGTTTCGTGCGTCTCGCGGTTGCGGACGACGGCAACGGCATTCCGGCCGATATCCTCGAGAGAATCTTCAATCCGTTCTTCACGACGCGCGCCGCCGGCGAGGGAACCGGTCTCGGCCTGTCGCTCGTCGACGGCATCGTCCCCGAACACGGCGGGGCCGTCGACGTCCACTCCATACCCGGCGAAGGCGCGCGTTTCGACGTTTATCTGCCCGCCGCGGACGTGCGCCCGGCCCGGCAAGCCGAGACGAGACGATCCAGGTGCCTCGCGGTGGCGGGCAGGTAGTGCTGCTGATCGACGACGAGGACGCGCTCGTCCGGCTCGGGGAAGACGTGCTGGCCGATCTCGGCTTCGAACCGGTCGGATTTTCATCGAGCGAGGCCGCATGGGCTGCATTGGACGCTGATCCGGCCCGCTTCGACGTCGTCGTGACCAACCGTACGATGCCGGATCTGACAGGCCTGCAACTCGCGGCGCGCATCGCGCAGCGGCGCAACGACCTTCCGGTCATCCTGTGCAGCGGTTTCAGCACACCGGCGCTCGCCACGGTAGAACTGTCGGGCGTCGAGATGCCGGCCGATGCGACCGCGCGCGCCGTTCGCGATTCGCGCGCGCGTCGCTTTATCACGTTCAGAACCGATCTGGCACGATCAGCAGCCCGAAGCGATCCGACGCAACGCCCACGCTCGTTCGGCGCGGCCGTTGGCGGTATTCCACCAACGGACTGATATCGCGGGCGCGCCACGGGCGCGCTGGCCGGAAGCCGCGGCTCCCCGTTGCGTCACTGGGCCGCCTCGGCCGCCTCCACGACCGGCAGCGGCCGGCTAGCGATCTTCTCGGCTTCCGAGCGCTTGAGCCCCAGCGTATGCAGCAGCGTTGCCGCCGTGCGTTCCGGAAAATGCTCCCCGCTGAAGCCGAGTTCCTTCAGCACACCGGCCGCCGGCGCGCCCGGCGCGACGAAGTTGAGTTCGGCGGCAATGGCGGTCAGCACCGTACCGCCGACCGAAAGAAAGCCGATGAACGGATCGGCGACCACGAAGCGTTTCTCGGCAATGCCGCGCTCGATGTCCCGCAGCAGGCGCTGACCCAGGCCACGCGTCAGGACGCGCGCCGAAAAACCCTCGCGTATCAGGAAGTGTCCCCACACCGGCTCGCGCCGCGCGCGCATCAGCGTATGCCGCACCGACACGGAAATGATTTCCGCCGGATCGGACAAGCCGCTGGCCACGCGGTCGAGCGAATCCGCGAATTCATCGAATACCGATTCCACGAGGGTGGCGTAGATCGCCTCCTTCGATTCGAAGTGGTTGTAGAACGAGCCGAAGCCGACGTCGGCGGCCTCGGTAATTTCATTGATGGCGACGCCTTCCATGCCCTTCTCGGCCATCAGCCTGAGCGCGGCGTCCAGCAGGCGGGCACGGGTCTCCCGCTTGCGGCGCGCGCCGCGCGGCTCGCGCTCTTCGGCGACCGCGACCACGGGCTTGGGCGCGTCCGGAGCGGAGCGCTTTGGGGTCCGGCGATTCGGTGTGTTCGGCATGACGTTTCCGATTCTTGTTCGTGCCCAAGTATAGATTCAAATGTCTACATTGACAAAATCATCATCTATGATTTTAATGTCACCAAAGGCAGCGAAACAAGGCCTCGAGAACCGATCGACAGACGAATGGAGAAACGGTGGAGACACATCTGCACACGGACGCCAGCGCGTCCATTCACGACAACCCGCCCTCGTCGCCCGAGCGCGGATTGCGTTCGACGCTCGGCGTACCGATCCCGGGATCCGGGCCGGCCGGCGCCGTAGCGGACGATTTTCCGGGTAGTCGCCGCCCCCACGACGACGCGCGCCGCCTACATGCGCAATCGACGAGCGACGCCGCGACATTCATGGGCCGGCCAGTCATGTCATGCGACGGTGCGCTTGCATGCGTGCCGTCGCGCGGACAGCCCCTCGATGCGACGGCGCCTGCCTTCGCGATTGCCATTCGACCTGCCTGATCGTCATCCGCGATGAAACTGACTACTCCACAGCCGGCGCGACACCCCCACCCCACAACGAAGGCATCGGCGCTCGCGTATCTGATCTTCGATCGTCCGGACCTCGACGAGGCCGAGCACTTTCTCAACGACTTCGGTCTTCGCACCGTGCTGCGGGACGACACGCAATTGCTGCTGCGCGGAACGGGCGCCGCACACTTCTGTTATGTCGTTCGCCACGCGCCGAAGGCTCGCTTCGTCGGCTTCGGCTTGCGGGTCGACAGCCGGACCGATCTGGAGGCGCTCGCCGGCGTCCCCGGCGCGTCGAAGGTCGAGGCATCGGATTGGCCCGGCGGCGGCCACCGGGTGCGTCTCACCGATCCTTCCGGCTTTCGGGTCGACGCAATTGCGGGCCAGGCACCGGCCGACACGCTGCCGCATCGCGCTCCGCTCCCGTTCAACTCGGTCGACACGCCCGTGCGAATCAACGACACGCAGCGGCCGCCGGCGAGCGCACCCGAGGTCATCCGGCTCGGGCACGTCGTGCTCGAACTCGCCGACTACCAGGAAACCTGCGCGTGGTACACGCAGCACTTCGGGTTCATCCCCAGCGATGTCCAGGTACTGCCGGACGGCTCCCCAGCGGTTGCATTCATGCGGCTCGATCTGGGCGACGAGCCGGCCGATCACCATACGCTCGCGCTCGCCCAAGGGTTCGTGCCGACTTATAGCCATAGCGCGTACGAACTGGTCGACGCCGACGCAGTCGGCATGGGCCAGCGCATGCTCCGCGACAACGGGTGGACCCATGCATGGGGCATCGGCCGACACATTCTCGGCAGCCAGATCTTCGACTACTGGCAGGACCCGTGGGGCGACAAGCACGAACACTATTGCGACGGCGACCTGTTCACGGCCGACGAACCGACGGGCGTGCACGCGGTCAGCCGCGAAGCGATGGCGCAGTGGGGCCCGACGATGCCGCGCAGCTTCACGAAGCCCCGGTTCACGCCGTCGAGCGTCGCGGCGCTGTTGCGCAACCTGCGCCGCAGCCCCGATCTGACGCTCAGCAAGTTGCTGACCCTGGCGAAGCTGTTCGCCTGACCCCGACCGCCTGTTCGACTCACGAGAGATCCATTCATGTCACTGCTCGTCCTGCACTTCCGGCACAACGGCCGCGCCCAATGGGGCGTCGTTGCCAATAGCGCCGTCACGCCGATTCCCGGCGACTTCGACACGACCGCGAGCTTTCTGGCGGCAAACCCGGTTGAACGGCTCGTCACGCTCGACGGACCGACGATTCCGGAGACGGACGCGGAATGGCTGTCCCCCGTCACGGCCAACCAGCAGTTCGTTTGCCAGGGCGCGAACTATCGCCAGCACATGATCGAATCCGGCATGGATCCGGACGCGAAGAAGTTCAACATGATCTTCACCAAGGCGACGAGTTGCATCGTCGCCGCCGACTCGCCGGTCGTGAAACCGCGGCACGTCCGGTTTCTCGACTACGAAATCGAGCTCGGCCTCGTCCTCAAACGCGACATCACGTCTCACTGCCAGATCACGGACGCGAATCTGCACGACTACGTCGCCGGCACCGTGATCGTCAACGACTATTCCGCGCGCGATGTCCAGATCCCGCAGATGCAGTTCTACAAGGGCAAGAGTTTCCGGACGTTCGGCCCGGTCGGCCCGTATCTGTGCCTGCTCGAGCGGCGTGACGTCCCGAAGCTGAAGGCGCTCGACCTGACGTTGACCGTCAACGGCGCGGTGCGCCAGCAGGATTCGACATCGAACCTCGTCTATGGTCCGGCAGAAACGTTGACCGAGCTGTCGGGCGTGCACGACCTTCGCGCCGGCGACCTGCTCGCGACCGGCACGCCGGCTGGCTGCGCACTCAGCATCCCGTCGCCGCTCAAGCAGCGGGCCGTCGCGCTGTTTCCCGAATCCGTCAAGTGGAAGATGTTCATGAAGGTGCAGGCGGGACGCGCACAGTACCTGAAGGCCGGAGACATCGTCGAAGCTCGGATCGCGAGCCGCGATGGAACGATCGATCTGGGCGTGCAACGTAACGAGATCGAGGACGAAGCAGCATGAACGGCATCGCGACCCAGGACGACGTGCTGGCGATCGAAGCGCAGGGCTTTCCGCCGGACCTCCCTGCCAGCACGTACGAGATGATTTGCGCCGGTGCGGCCATCGATCCGTCCGCGCCCGCGCTCTCCTTTTTTGCGACCGCCGATGCGCACCGCGACGCCGAGTGCTGGACCTATCGCGAGCTGGTGCGCGACATCACGCGTACGGCGAACATGTTCACACGCATCGGCGTGCGCTCGAGTTCGGTGATCGCCTATGTCCTGCCCAATCTTCCCGAAACGCATTTCGTGATCTGGGGCGGGCAGGCGGCCGGCATCGTCTGCGCGATCAATCCGCTGCTCGAAGGTGAAGCGATAGGCAATCTGCTCAAAGCGGCCGGTGCCTGCGTACTCGTGACGCTCGCGCCATTTCCCGGAACCGATCTCTGGCAGAAAGTCGCGGAGATCCTTCCCCAGGTCGAGCCGTTGCGGCATCTCGTGCTGGTCAATCCGGCCGATCGCGTGCGGGGCACGGCGCAATCGGCAGCCCGAACGCTCCAGCGTGACGCGTGCATGAAGCTGCACGGCGATGGTGGTTTGCGCGGCGCGGTACCCGCGCATATCCAGATTCACGACTTCGGTACGGCAATCGTGCGGGAATCGGGTGCGGCGCTCGACAACGTGCGTCGCTTTCAACCCGGCGACATGTCGTCGTTCTTCTGCACCGGCGGCACCACCGGGTTGCCGAAAATCGCGATGCGCAGCCACGGCAACGAAGTAGCCAATGCATGGAGCGCCGGCCGGTTCTTCGGCGACAGCATCGGTCCCGGCAAGACGACTTTCTGCGGATTGCCGCTCTTTCACGTCAATGCCGCGATGGTGACCGGCCTTCTGCCTTTCTCGCGCGGCGCCCATGTCGTGCTCGGCACACCGCAGGGTTACCGAGGTGACGGCGTCGTCAAGCGTTTCTGGGAAATCGTCGAACATCATCGCATCAATTTCTTCAGTGGCGTCCCGACGCTTTATGCGTCGCTGCTCGACGTTCCCGTCAACGATCACGCCATCGATTCGCTCGAATACGGCCTGTGCGGGGCGGCACCGATGCCGGTCGGCGTGCTCAAAGCGTTCCAGGAAAAAACGGGCATCCGGATTCTCGAAGGCTACGGCCTGACCGAAGGAACGTGCGTGAGCAGCGTCAACCCGACGACCGGCGAGCGCCGGCTGGGATCGATCGGGCTGCGCATCCCCTTTCAGGCGATGAAAGCAGTCGTCGTGGACGACGCGGGACGGTATCTGCGCGATTGCGCGGCTAACGAAGAGGGGCTGCTCGTCATTTCCGGGCCGAACGTCTTCACCGGCTACACGCGTCCCGACCAGAACAACGCCCTGTGGCTCGATCTCGGCGACGGCAAGCGTTGGCTCAACACCGGCGACCTGGGCCGCTGCGACGTCGACGGTTACTTTTGGCTGACCGGCCGCAAGAAGGATTTGATCATCCGCGGCGGACACAATATCGATCCGGCGACGATCGAGGAACCGCTGCATCGACACCCGGCGGTCCAGATCGCCGCGGCAATCGGGCGCCCCGATGCATATGCCGGTGAGTTGCCGGTGGCGTATGTTCAGCTCAAGCCGGGTATGACCGCTACCGAGCACGATCTGGAAGTGTTCATGCAGCAGGAGATCGCTGAACGCGCTGCCCTGCCCAAGCACGTCCGAATCGTCGAAGCGATCCCGCTCACTGGCGTCGGCAAGATATTCAAACCGGAACTCAAGCGCCGCGAGACGAGCGACGCGCTGCGCGCGGCATTGGACCAGGGCGGAGCCCCTGGCGCATCAGTCGACGTCACGACCAACGATTCAAGCGGAATGTCGGTCCTGGTCGAGCTGAGCGATCCCGGGCTCGAGACTGCGGCGCGCTTCGTGCTGGGGCGATTTCCGTTTGCGTTCTCGATTTCGATCGCCGCGAGGCCGATACGATCGCCCGGACCGACAGCGACGGATCTGCAGTAACGGTGGAGAGCGACTAGCCGCGATAACACAAGCTCCGAAATCGGCTCGTCATGATCAATAAGGTATCCAAATCAATTGTTATTCGTGAATCGGATCGAGGCAGAGGAGACAAAAAATGAATTTCACGCGAACGATGCGTTTTTCAGGCGTGGCAGTTTGTATCTGCATGGCTGCACTTGCCGGCAATGCAGATGCACAGACGGCCGGAAGCATCACCACATCGGTGGGATGGCTGCACATATCGCCACAGGGCGACGCAACACCGCTGACCGTGCAAAGTGTTGGCGGCGTGACGGTGAATCAGCAACTGGCCGGTACCGGGGCGCATGCCAGCTCGACGGATACGATGGGAATCACCACCGAGTACTACGTCACCGACAACGTTGGTGTCGCCATGCTGTTTGGACTGCCACTGAAAGTAGATCTGATCGGCGACGGGACGTTGCAGAAGTATGGCACCCTCGGCACGACAAGGCCGATGCCGCCCGCCATCGAACTTCGATATCACCTGTTTTCGGCCGCATCGAAATTCCGGCCATACGCAGGACTCGGCGTGAACTATACGTGGTTCACTCAGGTTCGGGCGACCAATCGCCGGTTTGTCTCCGATAGCTTTGGGCCGGGCGGCTCGGCGCGCGCGACACTCAGTTCATCGTGGAACCCTGTGTTCGAGCTGGGGGCGCGTTACGCGATTACAAAACACTGGTCCGTCGGCACCTCCGTCAACTACATGCCGGTGAAGACCCACCTCACGTTATACGGACAGACCGCGACCGGGACGCAGATCGTTTCCAGATCGACGCTCCGACTCAACCCCCTCAGCGTTTTCTTGAACGTCGCTTATACGTTCTAGCGGATGTGCCCGGATGCCAGTGCCCCCGCATAGAAGCAACACTCTGGATCGAACGATGAAACGACAGGCTCTCAAGACCATTCTTTTTGCATTGCCCAAGGTTCTGGACCTGACGGCGCGCCGCTTCCCCGCCTATCGTGATCGCCTAAAGGAGCGCAATCTCGTCGCGTGGATCGGGCTCATGGATCAAAGCATCGGTCGCGCCATCGAGTTCAAGAATGGCCGTATTCGGTCGCGTGCCGGCAAGCATCCGCGGCCCGACGTGCGCATGGCCTTCAAGGATGTCGCCACTGCCCTGAAGTTCCTCTCTCCCAGCCCCGACCAGGGCGAAATCGTCCACGCCGCCAAGAACTTCAAGGTGGTCACCGAGGGCGAGGACGAACTGTTGGTCTGGCTCATGCAAACCCTGAGCATGATGCGCACCGTCGGCCTGCCGATGGGCACGCCCATGCGCGACGGCACCCGACGCTACACCACCTGTACCAATGGCGGGCCCCTGTTCGTCTACGTCAAGGATGGCCGCATCGTCCGCGTGACCCCCATCGAGCTGGACGATACGGATGCGGCGAGTTGGGTGATCGAGGCACGGGGACGCCGCTTCAGCCCGCCACGGCGTGGATTGGTCGCGCCCCACGCGTTGACGCTCAAGTCGCTGGTCTACTCCGACAAGCGCATCCTCCACCCGATGAAACGGGTCGACTTCGACCCCGATGGCGAGCGCAATCCCCAGAACCGCGGCAAGTCCGGCTATGTGCGTATCAGCTGGGACGAGGCCCTGGACATTGTCTCCAAGGAGATCAATCGGCAGAAGCGCGTTCACGGCCCCGGTTCCATCACTTTCCCGATGTCGTCCCACCACCAGTGGGGCAACGTGGGCTACTACCTCAGCGCGCTGACGCGCTTCGCCAACCTGATTGGCTTTACCCGGGTCGCCGCGAATCCGGACAGTTGGGAAGGCTGGTACTGGGGCGCCATGCATCATTTCGGCAACTCGATGCGCGTCGGCGTGCCCTCCGGCTACGGCGGCCTCGAGGATGGTCTGAAGGAAGCCGAAATGATCGTCTTCTGGTCCTGCGACCCCGAAAGTACCAACGGGGCCTACGCAGGATTCGAGGGAACACCGCGCCGCCTGTGGGCCAAGGAACTCGGGATCGAGTTCGTTCACATCGACCCGCACTGCAATCCGACCGCACAGCTGCTGGGCGGCCGCTGGATCCCGATCCGGCCGCAAACCGATGCCGCCCTGGCGACCGCCATCATGTATGTATGGACCGTCGAGGGCCTGTACGACAAGGATTACGTCGCGACGCGCACGACCGGTTTCGACGATTGGAAAGCCTACCTTCTGGGCGAAACCGACGGTACCCCCAAGACTCCCGAGTGGCAGGAGAGCGAGACCGGCGTGCCGGCCAAGGACGCCCGTGCGCTTGCGCGCCTATGGGGAAAGAAAAAAGTTCATCTCGCCGTCGGGATGACCGGCGCGGGATTCGGTGGCGCGGGCCGCGGGGCGACCGGAGCGCAATGGGCGCGCTGCATGATCATGATGATGTCCATGCAGGGCTGGGGCAAGCCGGGAGTGAATTTCGGCTGCCTCGAAATCGGCGTCCCGCACGATCTCCAGTTCTACTTCCCTGGCTACGCGGACGGCGGCATCTCGGGCGATCTGGCGTGGACCGCCAATGCGGTGGACAACTACCAGCGCATGCCGCACATCCTGACCATGAATCCCGTCAAGCAGATGGTGCCGCGACAGCAGATGCCCGATGCGATCCTCAACGGTCAAGCCACCGGTTATCTCTGGGACGGCATGTCCCAGGAAGCCCAGTTTGCGCCGTTCACCTACCCGATGCCCGGCTATTCGCCGATCCACATGATCTATCGCTACGGCGGATCCGCGTTCAGTACCGTGACGAATTCCGGACGGTGGACGCAGGCCTACCGGCACTCGAGCATCGAGTTCGTCGTCAATCAGTCGATCTGGATGGAAGGCGAAGCCCAGTTCGCCGACATCATCCTGCCCGCGTGCACTTCGCTGGAGCGTTGGGACATCGGAGAATGGGCGAATTCGGGCGGCTACGCCCATCATGGGTATGGCACGGTCAACCATCGCATGCTGACGCTGCAGCACAAGTGCATCGAGCCTTTGGGCGAGTCCCGCTCCGACTACGACATTTTCACCGCCATCCTGACCCGGTTGGGCCTGGGTGGCGTTTTCACCGAAGGCTGCGGCGATCTTGACTGGGTCAAGCGCGTCTTCGACTCGTCGGATCTGCCCGATCACATTTCGTGGCGCGAATTCTGCCGCAAGGGCTACTTCGTCGTGCCGCCCGAAAAGCCCGAGCTTCGCCATCCCGTGGACATGCGCTGGTATGCGGAAGACAGGAGGAAGGACCTGCCGGAACCTCATCCGCTGCCGTCGCAGTTCCCGGAAAAGTTCGGCAGGGGCCTGCAGACGCCGAGCGGCAAGCTGGAGTTCGTGCCCGAGTTGCTGAAGCGGCACACTGCGGACAATCCCGAGCGGCCACCGCTCAACCGATATATCCCGTCCTGGGAGGGTCTGCGCTCGGACCTGTCTCGGCGCTACCCGCTGCAATTGATCGCCACCCACAGCCGCTACAGCTTTCATACCCATTGCGACGGCAAGAATTCTGCGGTGAACAGCGTCGACGATCATCGTGCCCTGATCGCGGGGCACCGGTTCTGGCTGCTGAGGCTCAATCCGGCTGACGCCGCCATTCGACGCATTGCCCATCGCGATCTTGTCAAAGTTCACAACGACCGAGGCGCAGTGATCTGTGCGGCCGATGTCTCACCCCTGGTAAACGCTGGAGTGGTGAAATCCTACGAGGCGAGCGCCGAATTTCAGCTGATCGAAATCGACGGCGAGCAAGTCGAGATCGGCGGGTGCATGAACATGCTTACCCCTGACCGGCCGCAGACCGCCGGCACCAGCAGCATGAGCCCGAATTCCTGCCTGGTGCAGGTCGAGAAATGGCGCGGTGCCGAGGCGTTCATGCTCGGCCGCGCAGCGTGAGGAATTTCAAATGAGCAAGTGGAACCTGATTATCAAAGTCGGGCATTGCGAGAACTGCCAGAACTGCGTGATCGCCGCGCGGGACGAGCACGTCGGCAACGACTTCCCCGGTTACGCTGCGCCCGCCGCGGCCAACGCCGAGAGCCCCATTCGCATCCTGCGTCGCGTCCAGGGCGCCTCGCATATGGTCGAGACTACTTATCTGCCGGTCATGTGCAACCACTGCGACGACGCGCCCTGCATGCGTGTGGGCGGCAGCGCCATTCGCAAGCGTGCCGACGGCATCGTCATCATCGATCCGGACAAGGCGCGCGGCCGAAAGGACATCGTCAAGGCCTGCCCTTATAAGGCGATCGTCTGGAACGAGGAGTTGCAACTGCCCCAGATCTGGATCTTCGATGCTCATTTGCTTGACCAGGGTTGGTCCCGCCCGCGTTGTCAGCAGTCGTGCCCCACCGATGTCTTCGAGACGGTCAAGCTCGATGACACGGCGATGGCCGAGAAGGCCCGGCGCGAGGGACTCCAGGTATTGCGACCCAACCTGGGCACGAAGCCCCGCGTGTGGTACAGGGGCCTTGAGCGTTGGGAAACGTGCTTCGTCGGCGGAAGTGTCAGTGTCCAGGCGGGAGACGTGGTCGAGTGTGTTACGGATGCGGCCGTCGCCTTGTACGTCGGTAATCGGCAGGTAGCCGAAACCGTCTCGGACGGCTTCGGCGATTTCCGGTTCGACGGCCTGGCCAAGGGCAGCGGTTCCTACAGAGTCAAAATCCGACATGCCCTCGGCAACGCTTGGCGCGAGTGCGAATTGGGCGACAGCGCCTACCTGGGCGAGATCAGGCTCAGTCGGTCGACAGACGCCGTGGCGATCGAGTGCTCATGATCCGGGCAAGGCTGGACGCTGCGGTACTCGCACCCATCTCCGTGGCACAGCCTTCTCGCTTCATCAGACCTTCGCCGACCACAACCAGACGGCCCACATCATCATGGGCTCCGCAATCTCGGGAGCCTGCCTCCATCTGGTCACCACGAGGTATGGCGCCTCAACTTCGATGCACGCCGTCTCCTGTGGCCGCGACCGAACTTCATTGACCCGGGAGTATCAGGATCACACTACTGCATGTCGATTCCAGCATCCTTGGCGATCAATCAGTGCCGACTGCTCACGGCTTCGATCGTCGCATCGCCTGATATCGGCCCCCGATTGCGACCGAACGTCGGTAGCAGACGAAGATCAGCACTCGATCTGGCGCTGCATTAGATAGAACCTCATGTCGTCGCGATCGTGCATTGAAATCGGTATCGGATTGCGATTAAAGCCGAGCATTTCATAGAATTGATATGCTGATTCACGCGCCGTGCACCAGAGCAGAATTCCGCGCTGTTCGCGGACATAGCGAATGGATAGATTGACCAGCAGGCGTCCGAATCCCAGACCACGTACCGATGGATGGACGGCCATGCCGCGAAGGCGCCAGGCTTCAGAGTTCGAAACGCCGGATTGTCCTTCTTTACACACTGTCGCCACAGCAACAATATTGTCGTTGTCACGAACGGCAAAGTGCATTGTCGTCGGGGCAAGGTCTCCGTGTAGAGCGCTCCGCTCCTCGTCTCCTGCCATCAAGATGGCGGCCCTGAGGGGATAGGTTTCTTCCGCACGGACGCCGCAGATGGTAAAGCGCACATCTTGTGAAGTCATTTAATGATCAGCTCTCGTCGTGACGCAGATTTTCTCCGGTTCTCTTTCTGCATACCCACTAGCAAAATTAGCAGTTGCGGGGCGTTACCGGTAAGGATAATTTCCTGGCAACCACTTCTTTTCCAATCATACGCTAACTGCGATCACAGATGACGTCGAAAGTCTCGACAGATGCAGAGCTTGCCTACGACGAGATCCGATCGAGGATCTTTGACGGCCGCCTTGCGCCTGGGCAGAAAGTATCCCACCGAGGCCTCTCGGACGAACTTGGCTTCGGCCAAATGCCCGTGCGCAGCGCATTGCATTTGCTTGAGTCAGAAGGGTTGGTCGTCGTGATCGAAAAGAGTGGGACCTATGTCGCATCGCCGACTACGAGCGATCTCCGCGAAATTTTTGAAATGCGGCTGGCCCTAGAGAGTACAGCAGCGTTTCTTGCAGCTAGGTCGGGAGTAACGGTAGGCCTTCGCGAGGCGGCAGAGAAAATGCAGGAGTTGGTTGACCGAGACGTCGCGGACATCATGCTCGAGCAACGTGTCGGTTGGGTGTTTCATCAAGAGTTGTTTGCCGCCGCAAGGAACGCGCGAATCTCATCGGCGTATGGTCTATTGCGGGCCCAAACCTTAGCCCTAAACGAACTCCCGCGTGGCGACGCTGAAACCGTTCGGCGCGGCACGATCGAGCACCTGCATATCTTTCACGCAATCGAAGCGAACAACGGCGAGCTTGCGCGTCAGCATATGTGGAATCACATCATTGACGGTACTCCGGCACGGATAAAATTGCTAAAGGCGCAGCATGAACACGAAAAATAAGGGGTCTTCCCTCCCGATGCAAATGCTTGGCGGACTTGTCCTAGGCGCCGCTTGCGGCGTGTTTGCTCCCGGCTTTGCCGCGAAGCTAGGCTTTTTAAGCACGATGTTCGGCCACGCGATCAAGATGGTCGTCATGCCGTTGATCTTCCTGTCGGTCACGGTCGGTGTCTTTCGTGCGGGCAGACTTCGCGAGCGACTTGGAAAGGTCGCACTGTCCAGTATCGGCTTCTTCGTTTCCATGACTGGCTTGGCTGCATCGCTCGGCCTGCTGCTCAACTTTGTATTTCGACCGGGTCTCGGTGCGAGCGTGATTCACTCTGGATCGATGCCCACGGCTCTCGTGTCCAGCATCGACTGGACGAAATTTCTCGTTGATTTGATCCCCGCAAACATCGTCGCTGCGCTTTCTGCAGGGAATTCTCTCCCAGTGCTCGTTTTCGGAGTAATTTTCGGCGCAGCATTGGCGGCTGCCCCGGAGCGTGCTGAGCCTGCGATTGCCGTTTTCGAGGCGCTGCTGTCGGGACTATTCAAGATGACCCAGTGGGTGATCGCATGGTCGCCGCTCGCGATCTTCGCCGCGATCGCGCAGCTGTTGTCAGCTAAGGGCTTTACCGGTGCGCACTCGCTTATCGAGCTTCTGGGCGTGGCATATCTCGGCATGGCGGTTCTGGCGGTTGTACTCACCACCGTCATTCGCCTTGCCGGCCAGTCGCCTCTCGCAGTTCTCAGGAAGGTGAAGGAACCACTGATCCTTGGTTTCACGACGCGTTCGTCTGAAATTACATACCCGTTGCACCTGAAGAAGTTGGTTGAATTGGGCGTTCCCTACGGCGTGGCGTCCACGATTTTGCCTCTGGCATATATTTTCAATCGCGACGGCGCGGTCCTCTACACGGCCCTTGCGGTCGGCTATCTGGCCGACGCATATCACCTTGTCTGGTCTTGGCCGCTGGCGATTTCGATTTTGATTTTGATTTTGATTTTGACGATCGTCACCATCGACGGAGCAGCCAATGTGCCCTCCGGGGCGATCGTAGCCATCACCATCGTTCTAACGTCGATCGGGTTGCCGGCCGACGCGGTGCTGCTGCTTTTGGGCGTTGATGCCTTTTTCGACATGGGGAGAACCGCCCTCAACGTCTACGGGAGCACGGCGGCAACTGCTGTTGCGGTGAGACTTTCCGGTTCGGACAGCATCTCCGCAGAAACCGTGACTCGTCAGGCAAGCGTGTAGGTGCTTCGGAAGCTACGGGTGCTGGGCGTTTCAATGTTGCGCCCGCCCGTTGCAAGGCGCTGGGGTACGTCCACTCAAGCATCCAGGCACGGCGAGGAGAACAGGATTGAATGAGCATGCGTATTTATTAAATTTCAGTTAGTAAGGCGACGTATTGTTGCAGGAGAAACATGATGGTTGGTTCAGAATCCGCAGATTTTTTTATGCTGCGCTTAGGCACGCCGCATCCGCCGTGGACATTAACTGATGACAGCAACATGATTGGCATTGGCGATTGCGACGGGGTGGTGAGTGCCATGTTCGAGTTGGATCGCAATCAGATCGCACAGATTAGAGGATTGGGCCAATCGATGGAGAGAATCAGGTGTACTTACGACCGCGCTGGCCGGGAGCTTCACTTTTATCTCCATGGCAGGCAGGTATCTCGAGGAGTGTGGGCCGGGGTCGCGTCGGCCGATCCTGACTATCTTCCGAATGACGCGATGATCGCAAAATGGGACGTACCGAAGCCCGACGATGCCTTCACGTTTCCGGGCGTGAGTGCACACCTCGCCGCATCCGCTAGCCTGGCCTAAACTGCGATCACAGATTGTTGCGAGGGCTCGAGCCGGAAAGGCCCCGATTTTCGGGATAGATCGTTTGAGATGCCCGTCTGTCTGCACGCATACGCCGTTCAAGGCCTGTGGTTCTGGCACACTTCAACCTCGGATCGCCAGGACTATTTTTCTGGCCAGTTCACCGGCCAGCACTTTTTATTCATTGAGCCGATCGCATCGGTTCCCTTCCTGTTGCCGATGTCCGGTGCCGAATTGACATCGTTGCTTTGCAAACAGAAATGCTGCCGATTTGCGAAAGTCGTTAGATAGTGACGTGGCGACCCAGTTGTTCAGCGTCTTAATTGCCGCACACGACGCGCCAGACCGTCCGCCTCCGGCATTTATGAATTTCCTATGCATCAAAAGTCCCAGCTTAAGTTGACAGGATTGGGTATAGTTGCGCATCCGCCCCACGTAACGAGATCGCAACATTCCAAATGGGCTCTATCGCTCGCCGCCGGTCGGAAAACAACGGACGAGCCTGTTTTTTTTGTCTTCCGGAATAACTAAATTCTTCCGATTATCGAGGGACTATGGATTTGCTGGCGGCCATGCGAATATTCGTGCGGGTTGTCGAGCGCGGCAATTTATCGAGGGCCGCGAAAGATCTCGGCCTGGGCCAACCTACCGTTAGCGACCGCGTCGATCGGCTCGAACGGTTTCTCGGCGTCAAATTGCTGCTCCGGAACACGCGTGCGGTGTCGTGCACCGATGAAGGCATTCTGTTCTATCAGCGAAGCAAGATCGTGCTCGACGCGGCCGACGAGGCGCGGGCCGTCGTCACGCTCGGCAACAAGATCGTGCGTGGGCGCATTCGCATTGCCGCGCCGCATGGGTTTGGCGAAGTCGTGCTGCCGGAAATCCTCGCGGTAATCCGCGAACATAATCCGCAGCTCTATATCGATCTCGTCCTGAATGACGAAATCACCGACCCCGTCACCGAGGGCGTCGATATTTCATTGCGGCTCGGCCAGATCGGCGATGGCAATTTCGTCGCGCGTCGGTTGGGTTACGTACGACGCGTACTGGTCGCGTCGCCGCTTTATATCGAAAAGCACGGGCTGCCAGAGGAACCGACCGACATCGTCGGGCACCCATTCATTCGCGTCACGGGGCTCTTCAACGACGGCCAGCTTCGCCTGATGAGCCCGTCGAAATCGGTGCGGCCGACGCCGATCAACGTCGTCATCAGCACCAGCCACTGGCGGCCGGTCTACGAGCTACTGCTGAACGGCGGTAAGCGCTCGACACGTACCGTCTGTTCATGAGGGCGCGGCACCGGCAATCTGATTCCCATCAGATGTAATGGGAATCAGATTGATGAAGCCAGTGGTGCATGGAAGACAACCGGGATCGAGGAACTACACGAAGGAGTTTCGGGAAGCGGTTGCTGCCGAAGCGAACGATCCGAATCGCTCGATTGCCGAGGTAGCGCGTGCGCACGGCTTGAACGCCAATATGGTCGCGCAGTGGCGAAGAAGCTTACTCGATACGCAACCTGCACCGTCGGTACCAAACATCGCGCTGCTACCGGTTGATGTGGTCGATCTGCCTGCGAAAGACATCCCACATCACGCTCTGCCGCAAACGCCGGACGTGTCGGCGAGCCCGGCGATGCCGC